>JAGRAS010000100.1 GCA_020434465.1 Bdellovibrionales bacterium
TCCAAGCCAAGTTTGAGTAAGATTTGCATTAATGGCTAGCCCGAGGAACGGAGGTGTACGTCTGGTACATCGAGTACCGAGGGCTAGCTATTCATGCAAAGCTTGCCAAAATTGGCTTGGAAAACGCGCCCTGAGGGATTTGAACCCCCGACCCACTGGTTCGAAGCCAGTTGCTCTATCCAGCTGAGCTAAGGGCGCATACATATTTAAGAGGTATGAAGCATACATCTGCTAGAGTTTTATCTCAACACTAGGATTTTATGGGTTTTTTGGCTGTACCTGGCTTAGTTTAAAAGAAGGCTATCAATTAGTGATAGCCTTACTTATTTTATTTCAAGTTACAGTTTTGAGTAACTTTTGGCAGGTTTGAAACGTTTGTTTCAACTGTTATATAATGGTTATTTAATGCTTTGAAGATTTTTCTGTCTTCTTCTCTTGGCTTATTTCTTCCAAGAATTTTTGTTAACTTATTAAGCATTTTTTCAGCCTCTGCCTTAATAGTGTCGGCTGCAGCCATTACTTGTTGTAAATTACTTTCATTACTTACTTCTGTGCAAGCGGCGTCTGCTCCTTCACAGAAAGTTTGTAATGTCGTAATTCCCCATGTTGCTGTCCAGCCTGATAACATCGCAGCTTCTACTGTATTAGAGGCATCTCTAATATAATCTTTTTGCTTGCTACCACTGGCACGATGAGCATATCTACGTCTTAGTGTGTTAAAGTTATTAACCATAAAGTGTAGAGTTCCATCAATTGTCATTTGTTGTGCAGTTAGATCTTGCGTTCCGCAGCAGTCATTATTTCCGCCACACACTCCGCATACATCTCTTCCTTCTGGACAATCTGTACATGGTTTATCGAAGTTAGGATCATTTGAGCAAATACCACATTCATTTTTTGTGTTATAGCCTTTCTCATCCGGGCATAATCCGCAGTCATCTTTTCCTGGACCGCCGCAAACCCCGCACTCATCCCTTGGTAAGCCTTGCTCACAAGGATCGCAATCTGGGTTGCCATAGTTAGCTTCTCCAGGGCAACGTGCGCAAGCATCTTGGCCGTTTCCTCCGCAAAGTCCGCAGGCATCTTTACCTGTTCCATAGTTTGGATCATTTGGGCAAAGATCGCACTCATCTGGAACTTGTCCGCAACCACACTTAGATGGTGGAACATTAAACTCTGGATCTCCAGGGCATCTATTACACTGATCTGGAACCTGATTACAGCCGCAAATGCCTGGATCTGTACCAAAACCTGTATCTCCTGGGCATCTATTACACTGATCTTTTCCTGGGCCGTTACATACTCCGCAGGCATCTTTTTCAGTAACTAAACAATCTAGACAAATTGCAAGATCATCAACACCTGCTACAGAATACAAACTAATAGGAAGTTGACTTAAAACTCTTGATTCAAGGCTTGTGTTATCTGGATAATCTATACTTAGTGTTTGCACAGAGTTCTCACCTAAGTATGGGATTTTTAGAAACTCATTATTTACTTTATATACATCCTGCTTGCTTGCTCCTCCGTTTATAGCAACAAAGCTTCGCACGGGAATTGGATTTGTAAAATTAAAGTTAATTAAACCGCCATCAGTTAGTGGTTTCCAATCGCCATCAGCAATTCCATCTGAATTACTGTCTTGCACATCTGCAACAACCAGAATAATCCCTTTTGATTCAGTATTACCATGACCTGGTTTATTATCATCTGTCTTACCAGGGCCAGTTGGGACTGAAGGAGTTCCAAGTTTTTTTGGTGTAACTGTGGCTTTAGTGCTATCAAAGGCAACAACTTTACGCGCCTCTCCTAAAATAGTTGAGCCAGTAACAGTAAAATATTGCGAAAACTGATTAGAAAGTATTTCGCCATGCTGTAAATTTTCAAAATCAAAAACTGAAGGAGAAGAGTCTTTACACTGAACCTCTCCAGGATAATCAACTGTATTTGATTTAATAGTATCGTACCAACCTACAATTGCTGAATCAAAACCAGTAAATCTTCCTGTTGTTGCATCTTGTTTTAGATTGACAAATTTTGCCCCATGGTGAAACCAAACTCCGAGATATTCTTCTGTAGGTATAAATAAGCTATCAGATATTAGGGTTTCGCCTTCTAGTAACTTGTCTACATCAACGCGCAAGCGAAAGTGAGCACTTTTTTTATCAGGTAGATCAGAAACAAAATAAGAAGTTTCTAAAAACACATTCTGTTTAGGTCCTTTGTTTGAACTAGCAATTAATGGGCTCTTTGCAAAATCAGGAAAGTTAGGTCCTCCTTCATAGTGCACAATATCACAATCCATTTTATTTGCTGTTCCTGTGTAGGCACAGAAAAATTGTGGTAATTTATCTACTGCACCATGTGGCTTTTCCCCACCCTTACTAACTACAACCATAAAACCACTTGGGATTATAGCAAAGCTACCGCTAGCTGGAGTTATTGGAAATCCAGGCAAACCAAACTGAGGCGATACCCCAGTGATAACTGTTTCTAACAAAAATTCTGTATATTTACTTCCATCTGGGCGAAACTTTGACTCGAATACAATTTCAAATGTCTCTACAATACCTGCGTCAATCTTTACACCAGTTATTGAATCCTCTTTTGGGTTAAAAACAAATGTGCGCTTATCTTTTCCTGCTTCTTCTTGAGCTAGAACAAAGCTATTTGTCAGTGGTAATAAAACCAAAACAAAAAGTATAATACTAAAAGACCTTTTAAACTTTCTAGATACACACATTTTAATTACCTAATGATTTTTGACAGTACAAAATATTCCCACATTTCTTATCGGTAGATTGATAGAAAATACTTCAGGATATTTTTTCTATTTATTTTCAGTGACTTACGTGTTATTACCATGCTCTTTCATGCATTAAATTGATTTATGCTACGCTTTAAAGATGGATCTAAGAAAATTAATTAAGGTATTACTGCCAGTTTTGGTTGGTATCTTACTCTATCAAACCTGCTTTGCAGAGGTGATTAAGGTTGGAGTAATTGCCAGCTTAACAGGCCCAGCGGCAAAAGATGGCCAAGGTTTACTTGAAGGAATTAAGCTTGCTGAAAGTGAATTAAACGCACCTAAAAAGCAGATAAACTTAATTATTGAAGATGACAACTCAAAAGCAAATAATGTAGCTAGTGCGTTTGCAAAATTAGCAACTATAGATAAGGTTGATTTTGTAATTGGTGGCACATGGGATTTCTTAGCTGAAACAGCTTTCCCGCTATCAGATCAATATAAAGTACCATTTATTACACCTAATAATCCTGTAGAAATATTAAGTGATACCTTTAAAAAAAGTAAATTTTCTTTTACAAACGGGCTTAGCCTTGAAGCTGAAGAGAAAGTGCTAAATGATTTTTTAATTTATAAGAAAGTAAAATCTATTGCTTTAGCCTATGTTGATGTTCCATATGGAATTTCACATGCAGATTTAGCAAAAGATTTAGCTTCTAAACTTGGGATTAATATTGTACTTGATGAAAAAATTAACTATGAAGCTTTTATAGATAGTATTAAAAATATTGCCTTAAAAGCCAGATTAATAAAACCAGATTTAGTTTTTTTGATTACAAATTATGAGGGAACTGATATCTTTCACCGTGAAATAAATCATCTAAAGCTAAATCCAGTTATTATTACCGCTCAGGCCTTACATGAAGCTGTTTTATTAAATCCAAAAGCTGAGTATTATAAAAATTCTTTTGGTATTTTTCCGAAAATTATTAATAAAGCTTTTTCTGATAAATTTTTTGATCAGTATAAGCATCAAGCTTTCAATCACAGTGGGGCAAGTTACGATGCTTTAAAATTTGCTGTTAAATGTATTAAGAATCTAAAAAACTTAAGTGATAAACGCTGCGAATATTTAGGTGCTACTGGCTTACACTCACTCCACAGCAGTAATAGACAGCTTGTAAAAAACGAAGCAGAAATCCTGCATTTTAAAAATGGAAATTTAGAAACAATAGTTTTTAATTAAGCAGAGTAGCCACCTCTAGCAACGTGCCACATCCAGTTGCTTCCATTTGCGAGTAGCGGCTTAATATCTGCATGTAAAGCATCAAGGTTTAGGTTCTTTGCATTATCACCTGCAGGAACTAACTCAGGAAAAAAACGATTTGCCGTACGAATTTCAGGATAAGGCTTGCCTTGCTCTAAAGCTTCTATCCAATTAACAGTGTTTTTCCAGGTCAGAACTTCCCTACTATAACTATTATGCTTGGCCGCAATTTTTCCAATTCCAAGCGCAGCTCCAAGTGCAACATCAGTACCATATCCTAACTTTTGCAGTGCTATCGCTGTCACTTGATAATCTTGGCAACCAAATAGTTCTAACTGTTTATTTGCGTTTTTAGAGTTTATTAGCTGGCGATATTTTTCATGATCGCTTGCTAATAAAAGTACTAGTCCTGCATATCTTGCAAAACCCATAATCGCCCCAGCTTCCAAACCAAGCTCTCTACACTTAGCACCAAAAAGATAGCCAATGTGCACTGAGGTAATTAAATCTTTAAAAAGCTTATGCCAAAAGCTTGGTGGATTTGTCTTAAGAGTCATTCTACAAACAACATCTACACTTAAGACAACAGCAGAAAATTTCATTCCAAGAAATTTTATTGCTTGCTGTAAGGTTTCAACGTTTGGTTCAAATTCAGCAGGGTTATTCATTTCTGCTGCAACTAATAAGCACTTTGGATCTAAGTAACTAAATGAAATTGTTCTTACGTATCGAGTTAAATCTGCTTCCCCATACCAGCTAGCTTTAACAAGTTGCCAAGTTTGTGTGGTGATAGGCAAATAAGTATTCACCAATTCATGGGCTCTCTTCCATGTGGGGTCAGAGGAAATTACATCATCTAAGTTTAGACTATCCATAATTTGATAATATTCATTATTGAACAAGGATACAATCAGAAATCTTTTTTTTTAAATCCTTGGAATAGCGGATAAATGTTTGAATTATATTGGTATTTGAAAGCCACTTTTTTACATATCAAGGACTGCTTGAAATCTACTATTTTTTTGCTATTAATTTACAACTTGATATGATGCATGCTCACTTAAAGATATTTATAATGACTAGATTTTTCTTAATTGCCACCCTCTTTTACTTTCTTCCATTAAGTCAACTATGGGCAGAAGAGCCAATTAAGATTGGAGCTATTTTTTCTCTTTCAGGCTGGGCATCCCATGGAGGAGCATATGAAAAAAACGCTCTTGACTTAGCACTTACTGACGTTAACAACTCTGGTGGTATCCTTGGCAGAAAAGTTGAAATTATTTATGAAGACAACAAATCTGATCTTAAACAAAATGTTACTGCTTTTAAAAAGTTAGTAGATCTTGATAAAGTGCCTGTGATAATCGGGCCAAACTGGGCAGAGTTTTTAGAGGTAATTGCCCCTTTGGCAAACACAGCAAATGTTCCAATGATTAGCCCGTCTGGATATAGAGCTGAGATTTTTGAAAACAACTCATTTGTTTTTACGCTAATCCCTCCCCACTCAGTAGCTATCAGATCACTTTTTGAAGAAATAAAACTTAAGGGGTTTAAAAAAATATTATTACTAGTGACAGAGAATGGTTATACAATTGAGCTTAGTGAATCCTTAATAAGCTTATTAAAAGAAGAAGGAATAAAGTTTGAGCAATTAACTTTTAAAGATACCGAAACTGACTTTAAACATAGCATTTTAAAAATAAAACAATCAGATACAGATCTTGTAGTTAACTTCTTAGTTGAATCAGGTTCTAACTATGCTTTTTTTAAACAGGCAAAAGAATTAAAACTTAACTTACCAATTTTTGGCTGTAATACTATCTCGTATGATACGGAGCTAAAAGCGAATCCAGCTATTGCTGAGGGCGCAATTTTTTTTGATTTTATTATTAAAGGTGGCAATGACTTTATAAATAGGTATAAAAAGAAATATCATACAACACCGGTTAACACATCTTCTTATGCATATGACGCGCTTTTTTTAGTTAAAAAATCAATTGAAGAATGTGGTTATAGTGGCCAAGAAATAAATGACTGTTTAAAAAAAATAAGTTATATGGGCATCTCTGGGCCAATTGAGTTTGATAGTAAAGGAGTAATTTCAACTGTTAAAACGAATAGCACGCTTTTTACTATTAAAAATGGACAAATTGTTAATTATCTGGGTTAATTTCGAATGGCTACTGCGCACTTAATTTCAGGACTACCGGCAAGCGGAAAATCAACTTATGCAAAACTGCTTAAAATGCAAACTGGAGCAGTATTATTTCGCTTAGATAAATGGCTTAAAACTCTTTTTGGTGATTATTCATTAGAAGACGTTGAGAACGACGAGCATGTAAGACGCGTCTTAGCTACCAGGGAAATGATTTGGTTTTCTGCTG
>JAGRAS010000101.1 GCA_020434465.1 Bdellovibrionales bacterium
AACTGTTCTGCGAGCTATATTTATACCCTGCGCTGCAAGCGTTTCAACTATTTGTTGATCACTTACTGGAGAAGTTGGCGGCTCTTCGCTGATAATGTTTTTTATTTTTTCTTTAACACCAGTTGAAGACACTTCACCATTTAATGAACTAATACCAGAACTAAAGAAAAATTTAAGTTCAAATACACCCTGAGGAGTATGGACATACTTATTACTTGTTACGCGGCTTACAGTTGACTCATGCATTCCTATGTCTTCTGCTACATCTTTTAAAACCATAGGCTTTAGTTTTTCAACTCCACTATCAAGAAACTCCTTTTGAGCTTTCACAATGCTTTCTGTTACTTTGAAAATAGTCTGTTGTCTTTGATGAATACTTTTAATCAACCAAGATGCAGCTTTTAATCTGTCAGTTAAATATGCCTTTTCTTCAGAGGAAGAATTTTTTTTATCTTTTAAGATATCAAGATAGTAAGGACTTACTCTAAGTCTTGGCATGTCTTCTTCGTTCAACTGAACAATATATTCATTTCCTACTTTATGAACATAAATATCTGGTGTTATATAGCGTGTTTCAAGATCCGCATACTGACGACCTGGGCGAGGTTCTAAGGCTTGGATATTAGTTACAGCTTTATAAACAGCATCAACATCTGTGGATTCAGCTTTAGCAATTTGCTGGTATTTTCTCTTTTCTAATTTATCTAAATGCTTTTTTACAATTGTTGCTTCTAAGCTATCACCTTTTCCAAGTGCTTCAAGTTGGATTATCAAACACTCCTGAATATTTCTTGCAGCTACTCCAGGAGGATCGAAGCTTTGTATTTCTAGTAAAATACTTTCAACTTTCTGTACGCTTTCTCCACAAGATTCTGCGATTTCTTCACAACTAGTGCAAAGATAAGCATTTTTATCTAGGTTACCAATTATATGAAAAGCAATGACTTTGTCTGAATCATCAAAATCACAAAGTCTTAGTTGGTCAACTAAAAACTCTTCTAGAGTTTCTTCTTTGGTCAATGTGGCTTCAAGTGATGGACGATCCTCAAAGTCAAAAGTACCTTTTGGTGTACTTGCACCTTGATAATCATTAAAACTTTCAAGCATCTGTTCCCAATCAGTAGGAGAGTCATCGTTATTTTGACTGCTTGTTAAATCACTTGAGGTTTGTTTTGACTGTAAATTTTCATCGTCCGATCGTAGTTCATTAAGTTCGCTATTAGTGCCTAGCTCTTCTTCTTGATTTTCTTCTAGTACGGGATTTTCTAAGAGTTCTTGTTGAATAGCTTCGATATATTCTAGTCTATTTAACTGTAGAAGTTTAATTGCCTGCTGAAGTTGAGGTGTCATCAGCAAGGACTGACCCATTTTCTGTACTAGCTTGGTTTCTAATGCCATACTACTTTTTTCCTTTAACCAAATGGGGTTAAACAGCCCCGCAAAGCTTTTGATGAAAGGTTTGGCCTAATTTGTGCAAGAAAGATTCTTTACGTACAGAGGTTAATTTCGACCTAATGATTATAGGGGTTTAGCCTGTGTAGCGACTTTTTATGCACTGAGTAAGTCGAGAATTAAAGAAAAAAGTACTCCATAAAGCTAAAAAGCAAGTAATTTAGAATGATTAGAGACTGAAATCATCACCAAGATAATATCTTCTAGCTTCTTCTGAATTAGCAATATAGTCAGGGTTGCCTTCAACTAGAATTTTGCCATCCACCAATATATAAGCTCGGTCACATATACCCAGTGTCTCACGGACATTATGATCAGTTATTAATACGCCGATTCCTCTATCTCTTAGGCTAGCAATGATTTCTTGTATGTCTTTAATTGCTAAAGGATCAATTCCAGCAAAAGGTTCATCAAGTAAAATAAAGAAGGGAGATCTAGCTAAGGCTCTGGTAATCTCTAGGCGCCTTCTTTCTCCTCCAGAAAGTGAGCTAGCAATGCTATCTCTTAATCTTGTTAAACCGAGTTCAGCAAGAAGTTCCTCTAATCTTTCTTTTCTTGCTAATTCAGAAGGAAAATGCATGGTTTCAAGAACTGCTAAAATGTTTTCTTCGACTGATAGCTTTCTAAAAACAGAGGGTTCTTGTGGAAGATAGCCAATTCCCATATGAGCTCGTTTGAAGACAGGCTCAAGGCTGATATCAATTCCATCTAAATGAACTGAGCCTGTATCAGGACCAATAAGCCCCACGCAAATATAAAAAGAAGTGGTTTTACCAGCACCGTTAGGCCCAAGTAGTCCAACAATCTCATTGCTAGATACAGAAAAAGAAATTCCATTAACAACTTTTCTACCACTGTAGCTTTTTGTAATATTTTCAGTTGAGAGTTTATGAGCTGTTTGATTCATAAGAACTAACGGATTTTTAAAGTTTTGTTGCTTGAATTAGCATCTTTTTCTTCATTTTCAATAAGTTTTACCCTAACTTGGCCCTCAGCAACACTCCTATCTTCTTCAAGGAAAATAATTATCTTATCGGCAGTTAAAACGCTTCCATCTTGCTGAAGCTCAGGATTTTCAGTAAGCGTAACAGTTTCATTTGTTGCATCGTAAAATGCTTTTTCACTATTTGCTCTTATGTTTATTCCTTTTGTAATTACCACATTTTTAACTGCAGTCAGATCTTTTATTTGATTATCTTCAGTGTAGTTACCTTCCATTTTATCAGCGGTTAATAGCATGTCTGCTTGTTTAACTTGAACATTGCCCTGATAAACAAAAAAATGATCTTCAGCTTTTAAAGTAAGAGTGTCAGACTTTACATAAGTAGGCTGTTTGCCAAAATCTTCTCCAAGAAGCCCTTTTTTAGCTTCATCAGTATGATTTTCTTGGACTGTATTTTCACTAGGAAGGTCAGTAGGAACTAGATCTTCAGCAAATGTATAAATAGAAAGCAAGAAGTTTATTGATAGACTGAACATCAAGAGAAAAACACTCTTGTAATAGTAAAGATCTGATCGATTTTGATCGGTTTTTACAGCAGATATTTTCCTTCCCACAAGCAGGTTTTCAGACATTTTTGATGTCTTCAAATATATTTTTAAAAAAAATCTCATTCTTTTCTTGGTTTAATAACGCTATTAACGTTTTTTAATAGCTTAAATTCTTGAGTTTTAATATTTCCTTCTAAGCCATTGCCAGAAGTTTCCATCATTTCATGAAAAATATCTACCCGCTTATCAGTAGTAATTGTCTCATTTTGCTTATCGTAGTCAGCTTCTTTTGTTTTTATTGTGGTCTTTTTATTTAAATTAAGCGTTACACCTCCATAAACATGAGCGCTTTTTAAAATATTTCCATCAAGATAAACATCCGCTTTTTTTGTTTCTAGGGTAACAGTACGTCCATTTTTTTTGTAAAACTTCATATCCGCATTTTCAATTTCTGCTCTCTGGCCTTCAGGATAGTATCGTCCCGTATTGGCTTTGATTTCCCATAAAGGTCTACCATCAGCTAAAGATTCTGAACGCTCAAATTTTCCTAGCACAACGGCAGAGCCTTTTTTGTCTTTAAAATCTATCGAGATATCTTCAATTTTTTGCTTTGATTTACGTTTTGAGTTTTTAGAGTCAGAGATATTATCTAATAGATCTGAATTTGATAATTTTTCTTTCAACAAATTAGGTGCGGAATTAAAATTAAGAAATCCGATCCCCACAGCAAAGAATAAAACTAGTATTCCTGTTGCTAAGAGTTTACTTTGAAGTTTTGTCAGTTTCATTTACAAAATTTCTTAAGGTCTAGAGGTTAATACTTAAGTATGCTTCACGCATCGCACAGGCAGCATCTAATGCCTTAGGTAATAATTCTAAGGGTAGCATACTTGCCCCGTCAGAGGGAGCTTTGTCTGGATTTTCATGACATTCGATAAACAATGCATCTACCCCTAGAGAAACGGCAGAGCAGATCAAAGGAATTATAAACTGCTTATTACCGCCTGAAGATCCATTAGACCCTCCCATCACTTGCACGCTATGAGTAGCATCAAAAACAACGGGGTATGAAGTTTCTTTCATAATTAAGATTCCACGAGGATCTACAACTAGATCCCGATAGCCAAAAAGAGTTCCCCTTTCACATAAGAGAATTTTTTCATTGCCCGTTGAAATAACTTTACTAATGACATGTTTCATATCTTCGGGATGAAGAAATTGACCCTTTTTTATATTTATTGGTTTATCAGTTGAGCCAGCAGCTAGAAGTAGATCGGTTTGCCTGCAAAGAAAGGCTGGAATTTGAAGAATATCGACAACTTCAGCTGCTAAATTAGCTTGTTCTGGTAAATGAATATCAGTAATAGTTGATAGGCCAGCTTGCTTTTTAAGCTTTGATAAAACTTCTAAGCCTTCTTCAATTCCAGGGCCTCGCACTCCTGAAAGACTTGTGCGATTAGCTTTGTCAAATGAAGATTTAAAAATAAAATTCAAATTTCTTTTTGCGCACTCTTCTTGAATTGTTTCAGCCAGCTTTAAGCAATGTTCATAGCTTTCTATCTGGCAGGGACCAGCTATTATTAACAATGGGTTTTGTTTTCCAACTATTATTTTTTCATTTATTTCAAATGAGCGCATACTTTGTACCATTCATATTACAATCTGAATTCGGTTTAAGAAAGCTGTTAGGCCTGCACAGCAATTTTTATTTTTTCTTGCAAATCTTTCAGCATCTTGCATTTCTCGCTACACTTCTTAAACTGAACTCAGGTTTAAAGAGATTTTCCAATAAGTAAGAAGAAAGATCAAATTATCTAATGTCCGTTAATAGTAGTTTCTTCGATTGCAGCTTGGCTTTTGCTAGCTTGTTTGTTTTTTGTGCTATCTCGATATTTTAAAGCTGCTTCAATAAAGCTGCTAAAGAGTGGGTGAGGGTTCCTTGGAGAGGATTTAAATTCAGGATGAAATTGAACACCAATAAACCACGGATGAGTAGGCAGTTCAATAATTTCAACTAATTTTTTGTCAGGTGATAAGCCAGAAAGACTTAAGCCGGCTTTTTCAAGTTGCTCTCTATAATTATTATTGAATTCAAATCTATGCCTATGTCGTTCGCTAACTTCGCTTTTGTCATAAATTTTCTTTACAAGACTATCTTTTTTGAGTGCGCATGGATAAGCGCCTAAGCGCATAGAGCCACCTTTCTCGGTAACAGCTTTTTGACTGTCCATTAAATCTATTACGGTGTTAGTTCCTTTATCATCAAATTCTCTACTTGTTGCATCTAGGATTCCAGCAACATTTCTAGCAAATTCAATTACTGCCATTTGAAGGCCTAAGCAGATTCCAAAGAAAGGAATATTGTTTTCTCTAGCATATTTAATCGCTGAAATTTTACCTTCACTTCCTCTTTCGCCAAAACCACCAGGTATCAGAAAGGCATCAATCCCACCTTCATTTGAAAGAGTATCTAGTACGTCACCAACACTGGTTCTTTCAATAGCTTCACTGTCAACATATACAATCTCAACTTTACAGCCATTTGCAAAACCACCGTGATACAAAGCTTCAGTTAAACTTTTGTAACTTTCAGTGAGATCAACGTATTTGCCAACCATAGCAACTCTTACGTTGCCTTTCTTAGGATTATTTACAACTTCAACAATTCTATCCCAATCTTTAAGTTTTGGACGACCAGTCCAAATATTAAGGTGTTCAACAATTCTCTGATCTAAAGCTTCCTCATGTAGAGCAAGTGGAGCTTCGTAAATACTTTTTACGTCTACAGCATTCACTACGCAGTCCTGTCTTACGTTACAAAATAGGCTGATCTTATCTTTTAAATTTTTATCTAATTTTTTCTCAGAACGGCAAACGATAATATTAGGAACTATCCCAAATCCAGTAAGTTCCTTAACAGAGTGTTGCGTAGGTTTAGTCTTGAATTCCTGGGCTGCATTGATATATGGAACTAAAGTGACATGCACATATACTGTATTTTCATATCCTGCCTCGGCTCGCATTTGTCGGATTGCCTCAAGGAAAGGTAAACTTTCAATATCTCCTACAGTACCACCGATTTCCACTAGGCAGATATCATAGCCATCAGCACCAAGAAAAATTCTGCGTTTAATTTCATCAGTAACATGAGGTATCACTTGAACAGTTCCCCCCAAGTAGTCCCCACGTCGTTCATTCGCAATTACAGTTTCGTAAACTTTACCGCTTGTAAAATTGTTTAGCTTTGACATTTTTGTTTCAACAAAGCGTTCGTAGTGCCCAAGATCTAAGTCTGTCTCAGCGCCATCGTCGGTAACAAAAACTTCACCATGTTGAAAAGGGCTCATTGTTCCCGGGTCGACGTTAATATAAGGATCAAGTTTTAAAACGGTTACTTTCAGACCCCGAGCTTCTAATAAAGCTCCTATAGCTGCGCAAGTTAA
>JAGRAS010000102.1 GCA_020434465.1 Bdellovibrionales bacterium
TATTTGAATTCTATTATATATTCTTTCTGCTTGCTCTTGAGTAGTCACCTCAGCTAACTCTTTTGGCACTGACTTTATTAACATATAGAGGCCTAAAACATCCAATCTTCGTGGTTTTAAAAGAGCAGTAAAATCATCTCTAGTTAACTGAATAAAAGTTTCACTTATTTTTTTTAATCGATCATGATTTTCTTCAGCCATTTTTTTCTCAAGCGGATCTTCACAACTATCGAGAGGATTTCCAATCGAAATCGTATGCAATACAGCATCACCCTGAGGTCTCCCAATAATTCGAGACTGCCCATCAGTCACAAGCAATATATCTACCCTAGTTGGCACGCTATCTTTTGAATCTATATCGTCCTTTGCGGTCTGTTCTAATGCTCTCTGTATGCTTGTTTCACCATCATTTCTTAAGCGGAGCAACTTTTGAACAATCCGGTGAAATGCATCAGCATCTCTCCCCTTTACTAGCGAACCAACTTCTGAATTGAAAGGTCTGAAATGCAGCTCAATTGAGCTTAGAAATGCATTATGCATAAATGAAATCTGTGAACCACGCGCAATAATTCCACGCTGATCTTTATCGTTCATTGAACTGGAAATATCTAATAAGGCTTTTGCTTTTGGTATACTAAAATCAGATCTTAATTTCTCTGTAGTATCATCAATTAAATTTCTCTTATTTTCAGGATTATCTGTTTTTCTCTCATAAAATACATCTCTTGATAGTTCTCTCGAATTTAACCTTCTTAAAAACTCAAGTGGAGCTACATCTAAAAGCAAAAATTGGTCTCTGTGAATGAGCGGAAGCTCATCAGCGCTTTCGATCATTCCAAAATCCATATTATCACTAGGTACTCTAGAGTCTTTAAACCTAGGCTCTGTTTCAGGAACTGACGCCTGCGTATTTGATTTTAATTTCCACTGTTCATTTTGACTGCTTCTATCTTTACCGGCAAAAATTTTTAGACTTTCAATCCGACTTCCGATATTTCTTGCTACAATAAACATCAAAGCCTGATCTAGATTTAAGTCTCCTAAATCTAAAACTCCACAAACACCAAGGAATGTTTGCAAAGGATAAGGATCTCTAGAAGCAAGAGCTTCTAAGTGCTCCTCAGGAGAAATCAGCCAATTATGCTCAAGAACAACTTGTTTTATTTCCATTATTCAAAAAGTTTACTTTCTGCATCAAAAGAAAATATACTCATTTTTTCGGTAATATATTGAACACACTCATCTCTATATTCTTTAACTGATTCATGATTAATATTTAGTTCTTTTATTTTTTTTAAAAACTTTCCAAATGTTAAAGTAGTGTCAGTTGCCAAGTGTAGAAACTTTTTTATTCTCTCAACCAATGTCCTGTCTAAACTCACCCCTTGTAATCTTAACATAAAAGTTTCATCAACAAGATCTACTGCCTCTTCAAGTGCTTTAATTGCACCAATATCATTATTAGTAAAAACATTCCTTTGTGATAAAACTTTTTTAACAGCTGAATCAAAAGCTGACTGACTTTTCTCACAATAAACTCGCGAAATCAGGTATCGTAAATCTAGCAAGTCATATGCTGTCACTGTCGATCTCCCTCTTAACAAAGCTGTAGCATTGAGATGGTTAATCGCCTTAGCTGAAGTTCTGTTGGTCACAGGAAAGTAGTTAAATTCAGCTTCTTTCTGTTTGCTTTGAATCTGCTCTTCGTATTCCCTAATAAGAAGGTTTTTCAAAAACCTGATTTCAGGCGGAGTAGTAATTTTTAACTCCGGAACTTTGCCTGTTGCTATTTCTGTTAAATATAAAAGTTGTTGATAGTCAAAAAAATCAGCCCTATCAAGATGTACATTCCCACGATGCTCATTAAACGTGCGATCTACAGCATTACGCTCAACAAACTGACTGCTTGATGGAACTGTCGATTGGTACAGCCAGCGATCACTAAAAGCTTCTAACTCCTGACCTTCAACAAATCTATTTGTTGTTGCAATTGCTGTATGTAGTTTTGCATCTTCCTCTTGTTGACCCTTACTAAATTTTCTCTCGTGAAAAACTCCATGTAAGGATCTTAAAAGCCACATATTAGCATCTAATAACTCATCTAAACGGGCAAATCTGGCATCAACTATTGAACCAGCTAAATTTCTTATGACAGAACCCTCTTTTAGCTTATCTAGTATTGGAGATCCAAATACCTCATCCTCACGAGTCGTTCTACTAAATTGCATGCTAAAAACTGATTCTCCTGGGAAAATTCTAAATAGAGCATCAGAATACAAAGACTTACCTCTCCCGGGCCCAGATATTATTAACTGATGCTCAGCTGTTAATAAGGCATATTGCGATTGCCGCAACAAACTTTCACGATTTCGAATGAATCTAGAAATACCAAATAATGACTTATTAAATTGGGCTACTAGCTCTTGAATTTCCCAAGTCTTTCTTAGGTCTTGTATTTTTTGCTTTTCAGCCTCTAATCTATCAGAGATCTGAGTTGAACCTAGATCGATATCTTCTGAAACTGATTCCTCTGGTTTAGGCGTTAAAGATTGAGATGTCATAGCCCAGAATTTTAAAATGATTTAAGTTCTTAATCAAAAAAATAGAGCCTGAAAAACACGAAACAAGACAAGTTTAAGTCTGATTGTGTAACAAATTTAACATTTTCCCTAACTTGAGTAAGAATCTAAGCAGCGCTAACATATACACCTCGCAATTGATTTGCCTGAGGCAAATCAATAAGGGGGCGTATTAGAGCCTGGCTAGCGAAGCTAGCTTAGACTTAGGGATATATACCCCAGGCGCATTTGGAAACGCCGATCAGGCATTTTCAAATGCGCCTGGGGTATAAAAACTAGAGCAAAATGATAAATTTAGATAAAAATAGGCACCAAGAAATACCGACTAAGTTAGATAAATTTAGTTTCTCTTCACGCAGCCAAGCATTAAATTCCTCGCTGCCATTAGGTATTCTTTCTAAGGAAGCTTTAGCTATTACTATATTTGGAATAGCTGTGTATCTTGCTGCTAAGGTCTATACTTTTGCTTGGTCTGCAAATCATGTAAATGCTGATAAAGAAACATTTGAAATTTTAAAGCAATTAAGCAGCCAAGATACAAAGATTCAATTAGAGGCACTAAAAAAACTAGAGGAAATGTACGATGAGAATCGTCATGGTTATGACTGGACAATATTAAGACACAGAGAAGCAATCTTAGATCCACTAGTTGCTAATGATAAAGAACTTGCTGCTAGAATTGAAAAACTAATTGTTAATTGCCGTGAACGTTACAAAAAATATGCAAAAAGTCGCGGGCTATAAAAGTTAAAGAAAGATAAAAACAATGCAGCCTGAATTTTAACTCTTCGAATACTACTTATGAATCTTAGCTAATTGCCTCATCTCCCAAGCTCTAGCTACAGGTGAAGCAATAAAAAAAGTTGAGTAAGTACCAACTATAATACCGATTACCAAAAAAAGACTTAAATCAGCGATTGCTCCACCACCAAATAGTAGTAAGGCTAGCGCAGAAAATAATGTAAGTAAGCTCGTGATAACAGTTCGTGAAAGAGTTGAGTTAATACTTCTATTTAATAACTCATCTAGATCAAAAGACTTAGCTTTCATCATTTCTTCTCTAACACGGTCGAATACGATAATTGTATCATTAACCGAATAACCAACGATTGTTAATACTGCTGCAAGAGTGGCCATATTAATCATATGTCCACATGCTAGATAAATACCAATTCCAATAATGACATCATGAAACAAAGCAACTACTGCACCAAGCGCGAAAGAAAAGTCGAAGCGAAAAGAAATATAAATCAAGATACATATCAAACCAATAATTGTTGCAATAAGAGCATTTTTCCTAAGCTCTGCTCCAATTGTTGGGCCAACATAATCTGTTTGCAAAATCTTTACATCAGCAGATAAAAACTTACTAAGTGAATCTTTAACTTTTGATTTTATGGTTTCAGTTTCTTCAAGTGATCCTCCAAGCCTAATCGAATATTGACCATCAGCCTCTTCAAAACTTTGAACGATAGCTCCGGAAATATCTGCTGTTTTTAAAGCTGAACGGATATTCTCGCTACTTGCTGAACTAGGAACCTGCACGACTATTGCATGACCACCTTTATAATCAATTCCATATTTATCTTCACCACGCGACACCCAGATGTAAATTGAAGCAATAGCCAAAACAAAAGAAAGTAATAAAGCAAATTTACTTTTACCAATAAAATCAATTTTTAAATCTGAAGATATAAGTTCCATTTTTTCTACCTAAATTGACAAGCCTTTTTTTCCTGTAAGCGGGAAAAGATCAAAAATCAATCGCGACGCGAATGTAGCACAATAAAGCGTACTTAAAATTCCGATTGAAAGCGTAACTGCAAATCCTCTAATAGGACCTGTGCCGAAATAATACAATATCAAGCCTGTTAAAAGAGTAGTTAAGTTAGAGTCAACAATGGCACTAAATGCCTTATCGAATCCTAACTTCACAGCCGCATCTCTTGTTGAGCCATTCCTTACTTCCTCACGGATTCTTTCGAAAATAATTACATTGGCATCCACGGCCATACCAATTGTCAGCGCTAAGCCAGCTAAACCAGGTAGCGTAAGAGTTGCTCCAAAGGCAGAAAGCGCAGCCATTACTAAAAGCAAGTTTAGTAACAGTGAAAGGCAAGCTACTGCTCCAGACTTTCCATAATATATAAGCATAAAAATAATAATTGCGATAAAGCCAATTAATATCGCCTTAATCCCTTTCTCAATGGATTCTTGGCCAAGAGTAGGACCAACCGTTCTTTCTTCGAGTACATTAAGTGGTGCAGGTAAGGCTCCAGCTCTTAGAACTACTGCAAGCTGCTTTGCTTCTTCTAGACCCATATTCCCACCAGAAATGCTAGCACTTCCGCCAGCAATTCTTTCACGAATAACTGGGTTAGAGTAAACAACACCATCTAAAATTATAGCTAACTGCCTACCAACATTTTCTCCTGTTATTTTAGCAAAAGTTCTCGATCCTTCAGAAGTAAACCTAAGATTTACATCAACCTGCCCTCTTTGAATTCCAACACGCGCATCATCAACAGCATCTCCGGTCATTGATGAAAAATCTTCAACCGAAATTGGCGCACCTGAACGATCCTTTAAAGAGACAGATCCAGAAGATCCTGGTTTAGGCAAAAATCTAAATTCTAACTTGGCAACAGAGCCTACAACTTTCTTGACTGATTCAATATCAGAGACACCAGGCATTTGTAACAAGATTCTTTTTTCGCCGACTTTTTGAATCGTTGGCTCAGCTACGCCAAACTGATCCACACGATTTCGTAAAGTTTCAATCGCCTGCAATACAGACTCTGACTCTGTAGCCTGATTATCAGCCTCAGATGACTTATATACCAACAACACATCCGTGCTCAGGCCATCTTGCTTTTCTAGCTTAGGATATTCTGTACGCATAAAATCAATGGTTTTTTGAGTACTGCGATTACTAAGCAATGATATTTCTAGCTGTAGATTTTCGCCAACAACAGCACGTTTTACAGGGATTTTTTGCTGCCTCAATTCTGAGCGAATACTATTAGCTAGGCCTTGTAGCTTACTCTTAACAGCTTCTTTAGTTTGAACTTCATATACAAGATGCACACCTCCACTAAGGTCTAGTCCTAGAGAAATGGGTTTTGATATCCAGTTATCTGAAAAACTATCTTTAAAAAAAGTAGGAATCAAAAATAACAGTGCAATTAAAAACACAGCTACAAAGGTAATTATTCTGCCGCGATTTAAAGATAAGTTATGACGAGATAAGCTCTTTGTTGATGAATTCATAATAAAACTCCTTACGCCGCCTTATCCGATTTCTTTATATCTGTAGTAAATGATTTAAGAATATGGCTAGGCTCAAATTTAACTCTTGTATTATTTGAAATTTCTAGTAGTACGTGATCACTTTCTTTACCAGCAACTTTTGCAATAATACCACCAGTTGTAACCACCATATCCCCTTTCTTTAGCCCTGAGATTAAGTTGCTATGTTCTTTCATCCTTGACTGTTGTGGTTTGATCACTAAAAAGTACCAAACAAAGAAAAGCATGATAAACATTGGTAACATTCTAGAGAGAGCTTGAACAAGACTTGGTTCCGATCCTGCCTCTTGTGCGAAGCAGACACTAACCAAGACAAGATTAACAATGATTACAAAAAAAACGTTTAAAACTTGGGTTAGATACTTTTTCATTTTTCCTAAAATCTAATAAATTCCTAGACTTGGATATATCATAAGCCCCCCAGATGGCAAGAGCTTGCTTTAAACAAAGCTAAATAGTTTTTGCTTAATTTATTAGGCTA
>JAGRAS010000103.1 GCA_020434465.1 Bdellovibrionales bacterium
GGTGGATACAAACACTAATCCATCGATGATTGATTTTCCAATTCCATCTAATGATGATGCTGCTAGAACTATTCGTTTGTTTACTGATGCAATTGCTGATGCTGTAATCGAAGCAAAAGCTGAGTATCAGTCTAAGATGGTCAAGGAAACAAAATCTTCAGCTTCTAATAAATCTAAGTCTTCTAAGAAAGGTAAATCAAAAGAAGAAAAAGTTGAGGCTGATGCAACTGTAGAAACTGCTGCTGTTGCGCAATAGTTACTTATAAGAAATTCGGCTTTTTAAGCCAAAAAATTGAAATTATTATTTCTTTTGGAGGAAATGATGTCTGAGATTTCAGCAAAATTAGTTAAAGAATTACGCGAAAAAACAGGTGCGGGGATGATGGATTGTAAACGTGCCTTAACCGAATCTAATGGAGATCTTGAGCTTGCAATTGAGGTTTTACGTAAGCAGGGTCTTAAAGATCTAAGTAAGCGTTCAGGTAAAGTTGCTGCTGAGGGAACTATTGGAGTTTATGCTCATGCAGGAGATCAGATTGTAGGTATTGTAGAATTGAACTGTGAAACTGATTTTGTTGCTCGTGGAGATAGTTTTAAAGAGGTTGCTCGTGGTATTGCAATGCATATTACTGCAATGTCCCCAATTTATGTTTCAGAAGAAGATGTTCCTCAGTCTGTGATTGAAAAAGAAAAAGAAATAATGATTGAGCAGTTAGACGAGAAGCAAAGGGACAAAGCTGATAAAATCATTCCTGGTCGAATTACTAAATATTTTCAAGAAGTTTGTTTGCTAAATCAGCCTTATGTAAAAGATGATTCAGGTAAAAAAACCGTGAAAGATATTATTGAAGAGCTAAGTGTTTCTTGTGGTGAAAAGGTAGTTATAAGACGTTTTCAAAGGTTTCAAGTTGGTGAGGGAGTTGAAAAAGTTCAAGAGAACTTGGCGGATGCAGTAGCAGCGACTATAGCTGGTAGTTAGTATTAAAGGAATATATGTTTCAGCCTGTTGTCTATCGACGAGTGTTGCTTAAGTTAAGCGGGGAAATCCTCTCAGGTGAAACTGGTTTTGGTATCGAGCCAGAAGTAATTACAAGACTAGTAAAAGAAATTGCAGAAGTGCACGCACTTGGCGTTGAGTTAGGCATTGTGATAGGTGGCGGAAATATCTTTCGAGGCATAAATGCTGATGCTCAAGGCTTTGATCGTGCATCTGGCGATTATATGGGTATGCTTGCAACTACTATTAACGCTTTAGCTTTACAAGATGTTCTTGAACACAATGGTGTAATGACCAGAGTTCTATCTGCGATCGAAATGAGGCAAATTGCAGAGCCTTATATTAGAAGAAGAGCAACTAGGCACTTAGAAAAGGGAAGAGTAGTGATTTTTGCTTGTGGAACAGGCAATCCTTACTTTACTACAGATACGGCTGCAAGTTTAAGAGCAATGGAAATAGGTGCCCAAGTTCTTTTAAAGGGAACTAAAGTTGATGCTGTTTATGATAAAGATCCTGTAAAACATTCTGATGCCAAGCCTTATAAAGCGATATCATTTATGGACGTTTTACAGGGGGGGTTGCGAGTGATGGATACTGCTGCAATATCACTGTGTATGGATAATAAGTTGCCAATTAGGGTTTTTAATATTGGAATTAAGGGTAACTTAAAACAGGTTGTATGTGGTCGAGATATTGGGACTATTGTTAAATCATCTTTAGACTAGGTAAAGAGTATGGAACAGGAAATCAAAAATTTAATAGAGCAATGCAAAGGGAGTATAGAACACTTCTCAGCGGAGTTAGGTAAGATTCGTGGTGGAAAAGCCAACACAGCCCTACTAGAAGGTGTGACCGTTGAATATTATGGAACACAAACTCCTTTAAAGCAGTTAGGTCTTGTTACTGCTCCAGAGGCACAAACTCTTGCTATTCAAGTTTATGATCAGGGTGCCGTTGATGCAGTAGAGAAAGCAATTCGTCAAGCTGATTTAGGCCTTAATCCTTCAAGAGATGGAAATATTGTTAGAGTTAATGTTCCGGCGCTTACTGAAGAACGTAGAAAAGAGTTTATCAAAAAACTGCATAAGATGGCAGAAGACGCTCGTGTGGCTATTAGAAGTCACAGAAAAGATGCAAATGATCAGTTGAAAAAAAGAAACAAAGACAAAGAAATTTCTGATGATGATCTTCACAAGTTAACTGATGATGTTCAAAGTGAAGTTAATTCTGCCATTGAAAAGATAGATACAATGCTTGCAGAAAAAGAAAAGGAAATGTTAGTTGTTTAGATTTCGTTATGACTAAGCTAAATGGAGCGCAGGTGAGTAGTATTGAGAGTTTGCCTCAGCATATTGCGGTTATAATGGATGGTAATGGTCGTTGGGCTAAGTCAAAAGGGCTGCCTAGACTAGAAGGGCATCGTCGAGGGGAAAAATCTGCCAAGGCCTTAATTAAAGCAGCTAGAAAATCAGGTCTAAAATATCTAACTTTATTTGCTTTCTCTACTGAGAATTGGCAGCGGCCTGTTACTGAAGTTACTGCTTTGATGAAAATGTTTCAGCGCGTGCTAGACAGCGAGATCAATGAGTTAATTGATAACGATATTCGTCTCAGAATAATTGGACAAAGAAAAAGCTTAGATCCTAGCATACAAAAATTAGTTGAATCTGCTGAAGAAAAAACTAAAAAGTGTAGCGGGATGACTTTATCAATGGCTTTGTCATATGGTGGAAGAAGTGAGATTGTTGATGCGGCAAAAGCTTTAGCAAAAGAAGTTGCTAATGGCAGCTTAAAACCAGAAGAAATAAATGAAAGTGTTTTTACTTCGAAGCTGTATGCCCCAGATATCCCTGAGCCGGATTTACTAATTCGCACTAGTGGTGAATCAAGAATTTCCAATTTTCTTTTGTGGCAATGCGCATATTCTGAAATTGTTATCAGCCCAGTTTTTTGGCCAGACTTTGATGAACAAGAATTTCAACGTTGCATTGATGAGTATTCAAAAAGAAGCCGACGCTTTGGAATGACTGCTGATCAAATTCAAGAGCAAGCCCAAGCTGTTTAGGTTATTTTTTTATATAACCTTATTCATTAATAAGGAGCCAATGGAGTTAGAACTAAAAAAAAGATTAAGTACTGCGGGAGTTTTAGTAGGAATAATTTTATTGTCAGCAGCATTAGCTTTGCTTGATCCTAATTTTAATTGGATCTTTCTTTCTTTAGGTTTTATTGCTGTTGCTTTCGCAGCTTTTGAATTTGCTAGTATTCAATCCCAGCCGACAGGAAGTCTTAGCACAAAAGTATTATATTTCTTAGGTCTTTTTTTGCCTCAATTAGGAACTCTTTACACTCTTTCACTGTTTGGTTTTTCAGCTCCTGATATGCTTGCTAGATTTGGTTTGCTAATACCAATTGCAATGTGTTTCACCAGTTTTTTATTAGGACTTCTGTGGATGATGCTTGATTCCCGTAATGGGCTCGAGCATGCTGGTTTTATTTCAAGAGATTACTTTTTAGGTCTGCTTCTGATTGGCTTTGGAGGTTGTACGCTAATAGAATTAGCTATACTACCTGGTGCTCCAAGGCAGATTATTTGGTTTTTATTAGTTGTTTGTATGAATGATTCTGCTGCATATTTCGTCGGAAAAACTGTAGGAGGGCCTAAGCTTGCCGCCAAGCTATCACCTGGAAAAACAGTATCTGGTTCAGTTGGAGGTTTGCTTGCTGGAACTCTCATTGGTGCAATTTTTTATTGGTTGGTGCCTGATTTTGAAAGTTATAAAATAGCAATTGTACTCTCATTTTTGATAGTGATAGCAGCTCAATTAGGGGATTTAGCTAAGTCCTTTATTAAAAGGGTGCATGGTGTTAAAGATTCAGGATCGATTTTGCCTGGTCATGGAGGGGTTTTAGATAGAATTGATGGATTGCTTGCAGCTTCTCCAGTGTTATATTTATTCTTGTATTCATTATTGTAGGATTTAAATGTCATTTCTTGTTTCAATTTTAGTTTTAGCTATTCTTATTTTTGTACACGAATTAGGCCATTTTCTATTTGCTAAGTTTAATGGTGTTGGAGTTGTTGAATTTTCTATTGGCTTTGGAAAAAAACTTTTTAAGAAAAAAATTGGTGAAACTACTTATTCAATTGGAATGATTCCATTAGGTGGTTATGTTCGTATGATTGGCGATGATCCTAGAATGTTGCATGCCGAAAATTCTAAAGAAATTTTAGCTGAAATGACAGCCGAAGAAAGAGTTTTATTGCAAGATAGATCAAAGTGGTTTTTAAATAAAAGTTGGTTTTCAAAAATGCAAATAGTTTTAGCCGGTCCAGGTTTTAATTTATTATTTGCATATTTTGCAGCAGTTTTTGCGCTGTATGTTTATGGAGCTTCAACACCAATTGATTTACCTGTTATTGGGGCAACTATTCCAAAGCATCCTGCTGCAGAAGCTGGTATTTTAGCTGGTGACAAGGTTCTAAGTATTGATGGTAAGCATTTAAACACTTGGCAAGAATTAGCTGAAACGATTAAAACTTCTGGCGGTAAACCATTAAACTTTTTAATTGAACGTCAAGACGAAGAAAAAACAGTAAACACGCTTACAATCAAAGTGACTCCTCAAAGTGACAGTCCAGAGATGAAGTTGCTAGATAGTTCTAATGAAGAAAACTCAGTTGTTGTTGGGATTGTTCCTGATTCTGAAAATGTGGCTGTGAGTTTGGGTGAATCCTGTTTAATGGCTGTATCTCAAATTTATTATATTAGTAAAATTACGGTTCTTGGATTTTGGGGAATGGTTAAGGGGAGTATCTCACCAAAAAATATTGCTGGGCCAATTTTTATTTTAAGTGAGGTTGCACAAAGTGCCAAACGTGGATTTGAAGCTTTGCTTGATTTTATGATTTTTCTCAGCGTGAGTTTGGCAATATTAAACTTACTACCCATTCCAGTACTGGACGGTGGGCATATTGTTTTCTTTACAATCGAAGCTCTATTAGGAGCTCCAGTTAGTTTAAAAATTCAAAACTATGCAACACAAGCAGGGATGGTAATATTATTGCTTCTAATGTTATTTGCGGTTGGAAACGACATTCTGAGATTTGTGGGCTAATTATGTTTTGCTTATGAGTGTTATCCTTGCTGTTGATACAAGTTCTAAATTTTCAAGCTTAGCAATACGAGATTCTAACGGTGTAATACATCAAAAAGAGACTTTGTCGACTAATAGTCATGATGAGGATTTATCAGAATTAACAAATCAAATGCTGAAAGATTTGAGTCTGAGGTTTTCTGATCTTGAGTATGTGCTTGTTGGTTCAGGGCCTGGATCCTTTACTGGTTTGAGAATAGGTTTTAGTTTTTTAAAAGGTTTAGCTATCGCATTAAAAATTCCTCTAAGGGTGTATTCAACTTTCGCTGCGGTTGCAGTTGCAAATATTGAAATAGGTATACCAATTTTAGCTGTTGCAGATGCAAGGCGTAATGAGTGGTTCGTGCAGTCTTTTATTTCTAATAATGAAAGTGAGCTGCTAAATTTATCAGAGCTTCAAATTTTAGATACTATGATGTTAGCAAGCCTTATTAGAGAGACTGCTAAACCTACAGCCATGCTCTGTTGTTCTGAGAAAGTTAACTTAAATTCTGAGCTTGTTGATTTTGATAACTCAGACTCTAAATCTTTTCTGATAGAAAACCTTTCGAGAGTAGATTTTTGCAAAATAGCTAAGGGGTTGATTTTATTAGATCAAATTAGCTACTCGCAAGAAAATAAAGAGAGTTCTAATTTTGAGTTGGAGTTATCATCAGCCTCTCCTTTGTATCTACGTAAAGTAGCTGCAAAAACTATTGCCGAAAGACAGGCTAGTAAGGATTGACAGATTGTACCTTTTTGTAATACTATAAGGTAGTACTTGATGGCCAGTTCCCTGGCGATTATATATTTTGTTTCATAAAGTACTTTTAATTATATAAAACAAAAGAAATTCCAAATTTCAAAACTAGTTTGAATCAATATATTTAGTTTGATTCAGTATTGTTGAGAATTTACTTTCGGAGATTTTTTTTAGACATTTTTAAAATATTCTTATTGGAAAAAATCTTTTCCAACACAATTCAAATAACAAATCAGGAAATATAATGAACTTAAATGAACTTAAAAGACTTAAACCTGCAGAACTATTGAAACTTGCTGAAGAGTTTAAAATTGAAGGCGCTAATACGATGCGTCGGCAAGATCTAATATTTGGTATTTTATCCAATCAAGCAGATTCAAACGGCAATATTTATGGAGAGGGCGTTTTAGAATGTCTTCCGGAT
>JAGRAS010000104.1 GCA_020434465.1 Bdellovibrionales bacterium
TTTTTTCTGCACATGGTATAAAATGGCCTAAAATAAATCATGTCAGGAGATTACAGATGAAACCAGGAAGCATAAAAAAAGATCTTGAAGAAGCATTAAAATTTTTTCAGAACTCAATTTCTTGTTTGAGCGAAGAGGATTCTAGTTACAAACCTACTGAAGATGCTCTTACTGTTGCAGAGCAAGTAGCACATACTGCTAAAACAATTGAATGGTTTGTAAATGGCGCAACGTCACCAGAAGGTTTTGACATAAATTTTGAAGCTCACTGGATTGGAGTAAAAGGCTTAAGTTCATTAAATGAAGCCAAGTCAAAGCTAGACAAAGCAGTTGCAACTGCAGTTGAAGTGCTGACAAATATGACAGAAGAAGAGTTAGATAGCCCCCTTCCACCCGGACTGGTTATGCCAGGAGAGCCTAAGTGGTCAGTCATCACAGGAATAGTTGATCACACTGCTCATCATCGTGGTGCTCTAACTGTTTACTCTCGCTTACTAGGTAAAACTCCTAGAATGCCTTATATGTAAGCTAAAGGCACTCTTCTCCATTAAGATCAGCACCACAGGGAATTGCGTCTTGATGAATCCCCATTGAGGCTTCCCCTCTTTCTGAGCTTGAACTACGAATAATGATTCCTGCAACAATAAAAACTGCAATTAATATTGCCGCAGCAATTGCGTATTCTACAAGCTCTGCCCCTCTTTCTTTATGCAATCTTTTCTTTACCATAATAGTTGATAATCCAAGACATTAAAGTAAACAAATCTTCTTGCAGCTTTGCCAATAAATTCTGGACTATTTGGATTAAAAATTTCATTTCTAAGCCAAGCTGAATAATCCTGCCATTCATTTGCTGTTCCAGCATTATTATTATACAGATTTCCAAATTTATTAATGTCATAAGGTGAAAATAAAACTAATTGATTATTAGGGTCTCCCCCTCCTCCAGGTAAGATATTTAACGCTGCTTGTAATTGCTGAATTACAGCAGGAGCTGAATCAATACTAGTTGTTGGAAAATAAACAAAGAAAATTGGTGTTTCTGGAGGAATAGAATTTACAAATGCATTAATTCTTGAGTATTCATCAGGCCCAGCAGGGCGACGATGAAAAACTAAAATTATAATTGGTGTTTCGTTAGGGTCAGGCTGTACATAGAAATTTAAATTTCCAGTTTGTGGAAATGGGTGCACAACATTTGCAGGAAGTCCGCCTGGAGTTTGAACTGTTCCATATAAACTACCTGCTGCAAAAGCCATTGGTCTTCCTGGTGGAGTAATATCAGGTAAAAACTGTCCAGGGGACACAATTGCATCAAAGGCTGGATTGCCCGCTGCAAAACCTAATAGACCAGCTAAGTCAGCTCTAAAATCATCAGGGCCATTTCCAGCAGAATTTGCAGGATTAGTAATTGTACATCTAAGCGACGCTGCTCCTTGCCCATGTATATATTCACCTGCTGGGCATGCACTCCAAGCAGGCAGTGACATCATTACTTCGCTTGTATTTAAACACTGCGTCCCTTGCATATTGGCATTACATCTTGTTTGGTCTGGCGCCCAAGGCAGCACAGGATCCCATGAAGTACCTCCAGCAAAACCTGGATTAGGGTATTGAGGATATAAATTCACAGGAGGTATCGGCTGCGGATAAATATTTGCAGGTGCTAAATTATTTGCTTGAATATATGGACTTGCGGCATCCAATCCATTTCCACCGCCAGCACTAGCTCCACTAAACATATGAACACAAAACCTAGCAAGACTTGATACAAGAGTATGGTGCTGATTAGTTCTAGGTGTCCAAGCAAAAAGCCCTGTGCCATCAAAAGGAAATAAAAATGCTTCTGGCTCAACTCCTTGATTCATCGCAATCGATGGGCCAAAGGCAGGATCTTTTTTTAAGTTTGCAGGAACGGCCGCTGTAGCATCAAAACCATCGAAGTATGATAAGAATGGAACTTTGGCAAAATCCCGTAAGTCTTCTCCACGTAAGCGAATTGCAGTTGCTTGCGAGACAATCGAAGATACTCCATTTCTAGTTGGTGGATTCCTTGGCTGCGGATTAGCGTGCAAAATTGTTGTATTATGTCTTAAATCACCATGCATTGAGAAAAGTTCAACTAGAGTTCTTAGAAAAATATTTCTAGCAAGTGAGATTGGGTTTGTGCATGAAACAAAAAGTTGTTCAAATAAAGCGCCATTATCATTTTGCCCTCCTGCGCCAGCAGCGCCATTTAATTGATAAATATTTTCTTGGGTAATTCCTAAGTTATTAAAATGTTGAAACCAGGATGGAGTAACAAATGCATTAGGAAATGGATGTGGTGTAGAAGGATTAATAAAAGCAGCTATGCCATAGTTGGTACCTGGTGTCTGGCCAATTGAATTTCCTGGAATATATGAATAAGAAGTTTGTCTGAATGGTCCAAAAACTTGTTCGATACTGTTTTGGTATCCTGTTGGGATATCAAATCTATATCTTGGGTCGTTTACTGGTGCCGGAAAAAAACTTGAAATCCCAATAAACGCAGACTTACTTGTATTCAGCGGATCTTGGGGATTAAATTGCCCTCTAGATTGGGATTTTATAATTCGCTTCCAAGATGTTGAAAATTTAACTTGCTTTGTTCCACTAAAAATTGTGTTTACTTGCCCTTCAAAAAAACAGGCAACCACATTACCTGCTCCGCTTAAGTTATTTGCAAATCCCACAGGGACTTCTGCAAGAGCGCTTCCACTCGGGCAAAAATCTGGAACATAATTACAATCTACTCCGCTAAATAAATTACAAGCTACTCCATCCGAAATAATACTACTAAATCCCATACCTGATGCAGCAGCAGGAGAGCTGTAGGGCGGTGGAACATACACTGGATAACTACTGTTATCTTGGCAAACATCGCCAGTTGAAAAGCCAAATAAACTGCTTGAAAGCCCGGCAACATCAGGCATTGTTGGGATCACAACTTTAACCGCTGTGATATCTACCCGGCCAAACTCAGCATTTGAAATCATAGAATTTAATCGGTCACGAAAAACACGAAGTGCTGATTCTTGATTTAGGGGTTCATCCGCTAATATTTTACATAAACCATCGGCTTTGGTTGAGAACTTATCATTTTCATTTTTAACAATTCCTGTATCAATGAAAAATACTGCAACAGTAATAAAAATAGGAATAAACATTATAGCCGCTATAATAAGCAGCACTCCTTTTTCACTCTTTGCTCTAGTTAAAACTCTCATTAACGTCTTAAAACCTCATCACTATACCACCTTAAGACTTGCTGTTTTTCAAATACTAATGGGTTTATACCAACTCTATTTCCAGTCACAATTATTAACATAGCTGCCATTGGTTTTATTAGGAAAACATCGGGTTGATATCTACATTTTAGGTGAATACGATCGCTTGGTAGAGCAGCTCCGCTTATCCACAAGCTGCTATCTAGAGTATCTGGATTTAAAAACTGACAACTAACACATCCTGGCCCCTCATTGTTTCCTGACCCATCCGGATCACAAGGAAATTTGATTGTTTTACCAATTCCTTTTTTTAAAGCTTGATTCATATACAAGACTGCATACAAGTACGGGCCAGGTAAACTTGAAAAGTTTAAACCATCGAAAGCTCCCATAACTTGCTGGCTGTTAAGATAAGATTCGGCGGTTGAGGCCGAAATTTGATAAGCAAATAAATCTTCTGGAAAATTACCACCATTTTGATAATTGTGAACTCTAGAAATCAAGCCAGAATTGTCTAAACGTTGAAAGCTTCCTCTTGCTGCAGCATCACGGGCACCATCTGCAACGGCATGGTTGAACGTATAAAGACAGAACCAAATATATGCAAACCAAAGAATTAAAAAGATAATGGCAATTGCCAATGGTAATGCAAAGGCTGTTTCAACAAGCGTTGCCCCTCTGCATCTTTTAAAAAGCATTTTTTATACTCAGCATAAAAATAAACTATTTTTATGTATCTATATAGCATGCACAAATGAAAATGTCCCCGGTTAGATTTCTAATTCAAAATTCCAGAAGCTCCCAGCCCTCTAGGCTCCAATGCTTTTGGAGTTATTTGCATTTGTGGAGCTAAGCCTTGTGAGAAACCAGTGCCAGGTTGGCTTATTCCAAGGTCATAACGAGATCCAATTAACATTTGATCATTAACACCTTGTATTTCAAAAGGAGTGCTGTTTTGCTGCAATCCAATCTCTGGTAATAAGCTTTGATTTAATCCTAAAGATGGTTCAAATGCAGGCTGCAAAGTTTGGGGGTTCAAGCTTAGACCTTCATTCAATACAGGCGGTGGCATAATTATTCCCGGAGGTTCATTTACAGGAATATCCAATGACGGAAGCTCCTGATTACTTAGCCCACCATCATATATTAAATCATTCTCAGTGCTAGGTGGTCGATTATTGATAAATTGATCTTGATAACGCGCCATTATTTCTTCCTGATTTAACTCATCTACCTCGATAATATTTTCATCTGATAGTTCCTGTTTAATTATATCTGGCCCTTGTTCATTCAACTCCGGATTAGCTACCTCGATAAAATTGTCCTTATCAGTGAATTGTTGATCTTCTGGATTAAAATCTTCGTTGTTATTTTCTTGAGCATTATCATCTAGACTTGAGCCTACATTTATAATTGCAGGCGGCTCAAAATTATAAAAATCTGGCATGCTGTCAACATCTGCAAACTTAACGAATGCAATCTTATACTCTGGTACAAATGCAACTGCTAATATTTTTGACTCAATATCTATATATGAACTAGACAGATCCTGAAAAACGCTGCTAGCAGACGTCTCAGCAAAAGGGCTTAGTCCACCAATCGGACATGGTGAAAGCTGATTATCAATTGAGTTTTCATCAAATCGATAATGATATGGAGCTACAATTTCTAGCAAGTTACTCGCTGCTGGATTAAACTTTACTAGACTTAAGCAAAACTCAAATGAGTCTTTAGTATTAATCATTAGATCTTTCAGATCTCTTTGCATGTACATTTTTACAATTCCAGGCTGCCTAAAAATTGGCGTTGCACCTGACATCGTTAGCACTGGAAAATTGCCAACTGTAAATGCCTTGCCGGCTCCAGAACTTAAGCTTGTTCGACGTACTAAATCTCCCGCTTGATTTGGTGATAGATATGCAGTTACAGAAATTAGAACAACTAGAAAAACAACTGCCAAAACTGAAAGAGAAACTAAAGTAGACCCTCTCTCTAATTTCTTTTGTGAATTAAATTTTGATTTAAATAGATAGAAATTTTTTTCTGAATATATAAAAAACCTAGGGATAAAATCCCATAAAAAAACCTGCCGCATATGATCCTCCCTGCATCTTGGTTAAAAACCAAGAAAACCCTATCGAATGAGCAACTCTTCCTAAAAACTTAGGTAAAAGCAAAAAGGTAATTAACCCTCTTTATCTAATATTATCAATTTTAGAAATCATAACCGAATTATTTTTTGTATTTAAAATAAGTGTTCTAGTTAGCTTAGATAGAATAAAAAGTTTACAATTCACATTGCTGATATGAGGGGAAGCCCTTGGATAACTGTTTGAAATTGCTTTATGTTATGATGAATTTAAGGACTTTTGCTATTAGTTTAAATTGCTGTAAACTACTGGCATAACTGAACAAAACTAGTTTTAACATGTTAATTTAACTAAGAAAATTTGAAATTTATTTTTTTGTTAATTATTTGGGGTTAGAAATGACAAAAAAAGGTGCAACTGGAAGCAGTAATAAATTTGTAAACGGTATCAAACAGTGGGTTTTCTTTGGAGTCCATGCAATGTGTCTTGCTGCCTTATGGACAGGTATTAGTTGGATTGCAGTAATAACTTGTTTAGCACTTTATTACATTAGAATGTTTGGTATCACTGCGGGTTATCATAGATATTTTTCACACCGCTCATACAAGACATCAAGAGCATTTCAGTTCTTCTTAGCTTGGTTAGGAGCTTCTGCTGCGCAGAAAGGGCCTATTTGGTGGGCTGGTCATCATCGTCATCACCATCAACATTCAGATACAGAGGAAGATGTACATTCACCAATTAAAGAAAGTATATGGTGGGCGCACGTAGGTTGGGTATTAAGCCCTCACTTTGTTAAAGATCGACCAGAGCTTGTTAAAGATCTTTTAAAATTTCCTGAAATAAAATTTTTAGATAAATATAATCTAATCCCTCCAATAGCATTAGCTGTTTTTATGTATTATTTTGGAGTGTATTTAGAAAATTTTAATC
>JAGRAS010000105.1 GCA_020434465.1 Bdellovibrionales bacterium
GATTTTAAACGACATGGTACTAACCTTTCAAAAAAGAAAAAATCTCGCTTAATTGAAATTGCAACTCGACTGACAGAACTATCTTCTAAATTTAAAGTTAATATTTTAGAAGGTACAAAAGAGTTTTATTTTAAAACCGATGACATTACCGATTTAGCCGGACTGCCAGCAATTCATCTTGAAGCTGCAAAAGAAAATGCTAAACAAGCTGGTCATCCTGGATCTTGGGTATTAACTCTTGAAGCTCCAAGCTATGGTCCTGCGATGACATACCTAAAAGATGCTTCGCTTAGGAAAAAACTTTACCGAGCAAGGCAAGAAATTGCAGCTACTAATGAAAGAAATAATTCAGCAATAGCTGAGGAAAAGCTAAAATTAAGACAAGAAAAAGCAAAACTACTTAGCTATAACAATTTTGCTGACTTCAAGACAGACACTAGAATGGCAGCTTCCGCCAAGAATGCGCTAGAATTTGAACAAAACTTAGTTGAAAAAGTTGCTCCAATCTTTAAAAAAGAATCTGATGTATTAAGAGACTTTAAAAGAAAACTCACAAAAGATAAGAATACAGAACTATTTCCGTGGGACATTGCCTTTTATGAAGAAAAATTAAGAAAACAAAAATTTGATTTTGATAAAGAGTTGCTTAGGCCTTATTTTCAATTTGAAAACGTACTAGATGGCGCTTTTTTGTTTGCAGAAAAGCTATTTGGTTTAAGATTCGAAGAAACTAAAGAAATGCCAAGTTGGCATACAGATGTTAAAACATTTAAAATATATGATACCATTAATGATACAATTAGCTTTTGTTATATTGATCTCTTTCCAAGACCTGGTGAAAAGAGGAGTGGAGCTTGGCAACTTTGTCTAATTCCAAGAATTCTTGGGCGTGATAATGCTTCACATTACGTTGGGGTCTTTACTGGTAATTTTACAAAGCCAACCCCTGACACACCAGCTCTACTTTCTTTTGATGAGGTAACTACCCTCTTTCATGAGTTTGGTCACCTATTACACCACCTCTTTTTAAAAGTTGATTTAGATTTTTTTAGATCCGTACCATGGGATTTTATCGAGCTACCTTCTCAGCTGCTTGAAAACTGGTGTTGGGAAAAAGAAATGTTGGATTTGTTTGCCAAAAACTACAAAACTGGAGAAATGATCCCAAAAGAACTATTAGAAAAAATGCTTGAAGCAAAAAACTTTAGGAGCGCTTCATTTTTAATGCGGCAATTAGGATTTGGCGTAATAGATTTAAAACTACATACTGAATACGATTCAAAGGAAGAGCCTGACATAAATAAGTATGGGCGTGATATTGAAAACTACTTTTCTCCTGCGGATTTACCTGAATATCATTCTCCAATTGTAAATTTTTCACATATTTTTGCTGGCGGTTATGCTGCTGGATATTATTCTTATATGTGGGCAAGTGTTTTAGAAGCTGAGGCTTTTTCTAAGTTTGAAAAAGATGGATTATTTAACAAAAAAGTTGCTAAAAAATTGGTAGAAGATATTTTTGAACCTGGTTGGACTAAAGACCCACTTGAAATGTTTAATTCTTTTATGGGGAATAAGCCTGATAATGCCCCTGATCCATCAGCCCTATTAGTTAGAGAAGGTATTTTACCAGCTGAATAAAGCTTATGAAAACACCTATTAGGTATTTTCAAATGCGAGGTGTATATTTTATAGACATACATTGGTTTTAGTTTATAATGCATATACATTTAATTTGATACGTTAGAAAAGGGAGTCTAAATGCGATTTAATTTTTTTGTCATTGCTTTAATTTTTATCTGTTCCAACATTAGCCAAGCTGAAGATCTTAACAGGCGTTATTCAATAAAAACAGGTAAAATCGAATACAAAATCTCCGGTGCAGAAAATGGAACAGAAACTTTATATTTTGATAACTGGGGAGCAATTGAGTCACGTGTCACTAAAGTAGATGTAAATCTCCCAGATTCACCAAAAACAAGTGAGTTTAAAAAAACTCTATTAAAGGATGGTAAGTCTGTTGTAGTTGACATGATAAACAATAAAGGCACTGTTGCTGATAATGCTGCCGCACTAGCGCTGTCTGGAGATAATGCTCCTCAGGCTCAAATGAGCATTCCAACTGAATCAACAATCAAAGTCGCCGGAGAAGAGTGTAAAGTTTGGAAGTCTCGACAATTAAATGTTGAAACTTGTATTTGGAATAATATTCCTTTGCAAACAACGAGCGGGGCTGGAGAAACTGCTGTTACTAAAATAGCAACATCGATCAATACCAAAGACACTTTACCAAGCGAAGCTTTCAAGCTACCTGACAATGCTGAGTTAACATTAATCAATGTTGATGAGCTTTTTAATCTTTCAAACGGTTAGAATTATATGATGAAAGCTATTTACCTTATTTTTTTCAGTTTTATATTTACATCTCTTGTCTCTGCTGAAGAGTATAAGGAAAGTGATGCTGATAAAAGTGCTGACTATGAAAATGTCACTTTGGATAAACAAGACAAGGATCAAGCTGACTCTGAAGAGGATAAAAAAGACTTTCCAAAGCAAGGAGTTTTATCAACAAATGGAAATATTGGTTTTGGTAGCGTAGCAATAAACCAACCTTGGCAAGGGCCAGTAAAAGGTTCTGTTACTAAGATAGGTAATGACTGGGAAGTTAGTGCAAATAATACAGCTGAAGAAGATACTTATCAATTAAACTTAGTACTTGAGCAGTTTACAAAATCTGGAAATAATATCCGAATCGCTAAAAGCAATCCATTGACTGTCAAACTAAGCCCTGGTGAATCAAAACAGCAAAGTTTCCGTGGGGCAAATAATACTATCGGAGCTCGTCTCGTAGTACGAAGTTGGAAAATCACTAACTAGAGCTTTTTACTTGTTATTGTATTGATTATAATTACTAAAATCTCTTTATCTTGGTGCAGTTTTCTAATCGTAACTGGATAAACTTTTTGTTTATATCAAAAGTGATTTAAGCTTTACCTTACTAACAGCCTTAATTTTATACTCTCGCATAAACATAACCACGTACACGCAAGTTTTACGACATCAAGCGGATTTTTAAATAGTTCTTTCCCTTTTACTGTGTAAAGCAGACACTCGCTGCCCTGCCTCTAAAGCTAATGGCTAAAGATCGCAGGCTGGCGCATTTTACGGAGGATTAACACCGATGAAAATTAACATTAATAGAACTCATTATAAGCATTTAATTCAATGCTTGATGTTTTTTTCTTTTATTTTACTCATAACGACTGAAGCATTAGCAGGTCGAAAGAATGCAAATCTTTGTAAACTAACAGCAGTTAAAGCTTTTAAATCATGCAAACTTGATGCTCAAGAAGATTATGCTTTAGACCAAGGGAAGTGCTTAAACTCGTCTGATTCTGATGAACGAAAAGAATGTAAGAATGAGGCCAAGGATGAAAAACAGGAAAGTATGGGTGACTGCAAAGACTCAAAAGCTTTTCGAATTCACTTATGCAAAAGTTTCGGCAAGGGTGCGTATAATCCGGAAATCGACCCTAACAACTTCTTAAGTCCTGAAGAAACAGCAGCCAACCCGAATCAGTATTTGCCACTGATACCTGGAACTGTTTGGAAGTACGAGGGCGATGGCGAGACTACAGTGGTAACTGTCACAAGTGATACACGAGTAATTCAAGGGGTCACTACTATGATTGTAAGTGACGTTGTCAAAGTTGGTGGAAAAACCGTTGAAGATACACACGATTATTATGCCCAGGATTTAGAGGGGAACGTTTGGTATTTTGGTGAACGTGTTCTAAATTATGACGAAGAAGCTTACCTTGAAAACCTTGATGGTTCATTTATTGCCGGAGTCGATGGTGCCCAAGCAGGAATTGCAATGCTTGCAGACCCTCAAATTGGTGACAAGTACCGTCAGGAATTTGCTTTGCGAGAAGCAGAAGATGTTGCAGAAATTGTAAGCCTTACCGGTGATGAAACAGCTATTGCCGCAGCCTGCAACGGAAGCTGTCTAGTAGTTGAAGAAACACTCCCTGCTGAGCCAGACGTTATTGAGCATAAATACTATGCGCCTGGAATTGGCTTTATTCTAGCAATTGACATGGTAACAAATGAGAGAACAGATGAGCTTACTGAGATTACAACTCCCTAAAGGAGATGTACTGACTTAGTAATTTGCAGACAACATTCTAAGCAGGAGAACGTCAAACCGTTTTCCTGCTTAGATACCATTTGTCTAATAAACGCAAATTAAGATTAGTACTAATGCAATTTCAACACATCATTTAAAGCAGACATTATAGCGTTAAAATATAACTTATAATTTTTGCTTGTAATTCCATTTTCTGACTTGCAATCAATTTCAAGATACAAAACACCGGCTTTTTTTCTACTGCCAATAGTTCCAGCCATATATGTATGTGTTCTTACCTCAGCGCTTGCGACATTACCTTCGGTAATTTCCCAACTATTGAAAGCAAGTTGGACAGGATGATTCAACATTACATCTTCCCCAACCCTGATAGGCTTAGGAGCAGTTAAAAACAAATCACCAAAAGTCATTTGCGGCATAAGCTTCATAGCGCTTGGATTTATTATATAAATAATCCCTCCTGAAAACCCAGCAGCTGGAATTACTTGATTAACAAGAAAAGCAACGTTTTTTCTATTTATCTCCCCATTATGTATTCTGCTATAAAGATCTTTTAATTTAGATCTTAAAACAAATGGACAATCTTTCAGATACGGATTTCTAAATATTTTCTTTTGTTCTTCTTCATTATGAATAATCGCATCTGGATTGAATTCAGAAGTTTGTTGAAAATTATCAGGCAATAATGAAAATAAATGTTTGCCATTTTCCCTGATTTTTTTACGAATTAAATGTATTGCATCATTACCAATTAGTTCCTGTACAAATTCTCTGGCATAATCCCAATCTTCCCTTGCTTTAGGATAATGCTTAGGATCATTTGATCTTGCTAATGCTTCTCCAGCTTCACATAGAGATTTTAGCATTTTAATACTCACATCTTCAGAGTTATTAGGTAATATTGTGTCTTTAACACCTTGATCAAGTCCCCAGTCATCAATTACCTTCACGCTTAGCATTGCAGGAGATGTTCCCAATTCAAGCGTTATCATTTCCTCAGGATCTTTACCTTCATGTATTGAATTCATAGCCCTTTCATATAAGCCAGGATAATTCCAAGCAATTAAAGCCATGCCAAGTTGTCTTAAGAGAGAGATTGAAAATCCTTGCTCTTTATTTAAATCAGTGTTCTCTGACATTACCTCAACAGCAGAAGCAGCAACTAACATTTCTGAAATTCTATCTGTTTGAATATTTGAACTGGATTCAAAGCTATGTAGAGATTCATTCATAATGCAATGTGATAGAACCTCATAAATCTCATTCAGCCCTGAGCGCCGTATTATTTCAAAAGGATTGTTTACAGAAGGCTTAAACTTATTTCTTGCTGCAGTCAATGAAGCTAATTCTCTTGCGCAGTATAAGAACAGACCAATGTCATTTCTTAGATCAGCAATTAGAAAATCTATATCTAATTCATAGATGCCTTCATCAATGCCCTCTAAAATCTTAGCTGCCAATTCTTCATTGACAGGAATCCAATGTTTATAAACGTGATTTTTTATTCTCTCAAGGCGTCTTGTAGATAAACCTTGATTAACGTCCACACTATTCACTAGCTGCATATTGGTACCTCCAGCCCGTGTTTGAGCAATGAATGTGCCAAATATGTACTAAAACTGACTGATTCCAACATCAGTACTTGTTGAAAAAAAATGTCTGATTTCAACTAGTAAGAAGTCTTAGATATCCTCTATTACTTAAGTTTTTTAACTAATCCCTACATTCGGTACTGCTATTAGGTAAGCTGGTAAATAAGCTTTGCAAACTTTTCAGTGGCTAAGCTGCTTTTTTCTGCCTTAATTGACTAACATAATCTGCAACTCTGTCTAAGATTTTTTTGGGGCTATTATGCCTTGCTAGTTTCGTCATTCCAATGGCTGAGCTAGTTGATGACTGAATATCCCGAACATTTGTGGCATTACGTAAAAAAGCAAGCTGGTTATCAAATCTGCCTTTTTTAAATGAATCTTCAGCAAAACGCGAAGAAAACTCCAGATCAATAAAAATCAGGCTTTTGCCACAATTTGGCTCTGTACGTTTTGAACCTTTACCTGCTGCAACTACTTCATAAAATTCCACAAAAACTTCGTGCTTATTTCCATCTTTATCAAATATA
>JAGRAS010000106.1 GCA_020434465.1 Bdellovibrionales bacterium
TTGCTTCGGTATATTACTTTCTGATTTGGATAAATGAAGACCGGATCTTGTATGGCTACCTTTCAATGCTTTTTTTAGCATTGTCGTTTTATGCACATTACCTGTTTATATTTGCTGGGGTTACGCTTGATTTGATTCTATTTGTTACTAGCAGCATAAAAGATAGAAAAAAGAATCTTTTAATTTTGAGTATTTTTTTTGTAGTTTTATGTTTACCTGGTTTTTTTCAAATTAAATATCTTTGGGAAATAAAAAACACTCTATTTTTCTTGCCGACGCCAACTTTTACTGATGTTCTTAAATCGATTTTCCCAACAATTTTAATTATCATCTTCTTATGTGCTTATTTAGCAACGCTTATTGCTGCTGGTAATCCGCTTCCAGAAAAGGAAAAGTTGAATATAAAATCCCTTAAGTTAGTTTTTGCTTGGTCAGTTTCTGGGCCAATTATATTTTATTTTCTTTCTTTAAACTTAGGACATTCACTTTTTGCTGAAAGATACTTTCTTTGGTCTTATCCTGGTGTGGCTATTTTATTTGCGTGCTTACTTGCGAATTCAAAAAACTCAAAAACTACATATTGGAAAATTAGTTTAGTATTCATCTTAATACTAGTAAGATCTATCGATCGTTCGTGGCAGTTTGAAGATTGGAAGGCAGCAGCAAGCTATCTTACAGCAAAAAAAACCTCAACAATTTTAGCCTATACAGGCTTGATTGAATTAGAAAGACTTAACTCTGATAAATCTGATATCTTTAAAGAGTATCTTACGGCACCACTTATGTATTATAAATTATCTAATACTGTTCCAGTTGGTATGAACACTGATATTACAGATATAAAGAATTCTAATGATGTTGTTTTTGTTGCTATTTCAAAATATGATGTGAATACACAAAAATACATTGATCAAATGATAGCAAAGAGAGTTTTTAATCAAGAAAAAGTTTATGCGAAAACCCAGTTTGGGCTTGTTAAAGTTTATGAGAAAAGGTGATAACATATACCATGAGGATTAGAGCTATTTTAATTTCTTTTTTGCCTTGTTTGCTTGCGGCATGCTCTCCCATGGCAATTGAAAACCAAAGCTTATATCCCTCTTCTGTTAGAGTTAATGAAGCTGAGCAGGGTATTATTGATGACGATATAGAAAAAGAATCCCAGGCTTTGCATGCGTTTTTAGTAGGGCAGCTCAGCTATCAAGACGAAGATCTTGATACTGCAGTGTTAGCTCTAAGTAAAACTAGTGATCTATTAGAATCTCCACAGCCACTCATTCATCTGCAGCTTGCTCAGCTAAGTTTGCAAAAAGAAGATTATGAACGTGCGCTTCTTGAAGTTAGGAGGGCACAAGCTGAATCGGCTGATGATGTGTATCTAAAATTATATGAGGCTGGAATTTTGGATGTTATGCATTCGTACGATGAAGCAGCAAATAAATATATAGCAATCTTAGAAAAACATCCAAGTTCAGAAGTTGTGATTTTACTTGCATCAGTCTTTTACCGTGCTGGCCAAGTTGATAAAGCAATTGAAGCATTAAAATCTTCTAAGGATAGCTCTCAAACCAAGCTTTATGAAGCTTTAATGCTTGAAGCAAATAAACAGTATGAAAGTGCAGTAACTGTTTTACGTGACTATACGAAAATCAATAATGATAATATCGCAGTAAATTTTGTTCTTGTAAGAAATTTAGTAAAACAGGGCAAGATAAATGAAGCTCGTACTTATCTAAAAGATCTTTCAAAAAAAGAAAAACAGAGCTCTTTGATTGTAAAAGTATCTGAGGCCGCAGATTTGGTTGATTCTCCTGAAGCAATGCTAGGCCTACTAAACTTTATTCCACCGGCTGAGGAAGAGATTGAAGGAATACGCCTAGAATTGGCGCTTCAGGCTGTTCAAGCTAGGGAATTTAGAGGTGCCTTGCGTGATGTTTTAATACATCTTGCAATGCATCCTGAAGACTCTTCTGCTAGGTATTATTTAGCGTCAATTTTTGCTGGTGCTGGACGTCGTAAACAGGCTATTGAAGAAATTTTTAAAATCAAACCTGGTCAAGAGATGTTTGTTAAAAGTCGTACCTTTGCAACTTTTTTGTTAAGACAAGACGGGCAGCTTGATTTAGCAGAAAAGGCTGCGCGCGAGGCTTTGGCAGTAGAGCCTGATAATCAAAAAATTATTAGCTATTTAGTATTGATTTTAAGAAGTGCAGGTAAATTTGAATCTGCTAAAGACTTATTGGCTGATGCGGTTGATAAAGCTCCAAATAACGATAAGTTACTTTTTAGCTATGCAATTGTATTAAGTGATTTAGGCCGTCAGGAAGAATCTTTAAAAATAATGCAGAGACTTATTGATTTAAACCCAAATAATTCTGATGCGTTAAACTTTGTAGCATATGCATTCGCTGAAAGTTCAAAAAATTTAGATAAGGCTCTTGAATATGCAAATCGTTCACTTAACTTAAGACCTAATGATGGGTTTTATATGGATACCCTTGGGTGGGTTTATTATAAGCTTGGCAGGCTAGTAGAGGCTGAACAAAGTCTTAAAAATGCTATGAAGCTAACCGGAGAAGATGTGGTAATTGCTGAGCACTATGGAGACGTTCTTAAAGAGTTAGGAAAAAGAGAGATGGCATTTGAAGTTTATAAAGTAGCAGTAGAAAAGGCGCGTGACGATAGAAGTCCGGATGAGGATGTTGCTGAAGCTAGATTACGCATGGAACAAAAATTAAAAGAACTTGGAGAGATTTCTGAATAAAAATGAGGCTTTTATTTTTATTATTTTTCACACTTAGTACATTAAACTCTTGCACAAATAGGACATTTCCACCTCCTGCTTATGGAGGCTTAGAGTTAAACTCGGCAAATAGATTAGCTGTTCTTGAAGAAGTTAGACTAAGATCTGAACTTGCACAAAGTTTTAAAGGGCTTTATCGAGTAAAAGTTACAGCAAAAGATAAGAAGCTATCACAAAGATATATTTTTCTTCTCAAAAGGCCTGATCAGCTTCGTTTGGATATTTTGCCGCTTAATAGTGCATATACACTTGCAAGTTTTACTTTAAAAAATGGGCAAGCAACCTTTCTAAATCCATCAGAAAAATTTGCATATTTGACTAATAATTTTGCAAGAGTGATTCATGAAGTACTTGGTTTTTATCTTCAGCCTGATGAATTAATAGGGATTTTTTTAGGTACTATCGAATCAATTAAATCAAAAGCATTTTTTGAAAGCGCATTGGTTTTTCAGGACAGTGATTATTTTTGGCTAGTCAATCCAGGTTCTGAATATTGGATGTTAAATTTAGCCTCTAAAGATATTGAATTTGGCCATGTAAGAGACAGTATTAGTAAAGATCTAAAGTACGAAGTTTTTTATACAAATTTTGTTGATCAAGGTGGCTCTAAAGTTCCCGCTGAAGTACGTATAACAATACCAAGCAGTCAGATCATAATTGAAGCAAAGTTAAGCACCGCAGAAGTCAACCTAGATTTTCCAGATGAGAAGTTTGATCTTAAAATTCCTGAAGACTATGCTGTTCGCTGAAAAATTGGCTTTGCATTACTTATCTAATATTTTCTAAGGCATGCTCCCCTAGATCTATACTCCAGTTAGCAGAGCGATAGCAAATGTACACAATTAGAAACGCTGAACAACTAATAGCTGTATACCACTCTAAGTTATTAAATTGCATTCCTAGAATTCTAAAAGTTCTTAAAAAGATAACAACACCGACAGGAATTAGGCAAAGAAGAATCATAACCATGCTAGTTAGCATATACACTAAGCTTCCAAAGCTAGCGGCTAGTTGTGAACTATGTTCCCAATTGAAATTTGCAAAGATAGCACCCAAGCCTATTCCGATTCCAACAATTCCATAACACATAATCCAACTTGCTAAACCACTAAGTGCTACTATGTGAGGTTCAGCGTCAATTGCGAGTGCCCCAGAAATAAAGACAGTGCTTGAAATTGTAGCTATTGGTAACAACCAGCACCAAAACTTGGCTCTAAGCAGCTCAGCAGTACTAAGAGGAGAGGTTTTTATTATCCAAAAAGCCTTGCCTTCTAGTGATAAAGAAGGAAAAACAAATCTTGTACAAACCGCACTGATAACAAAAGAACCCATTCCTAAATTTGCAATAATCAAAAACGCTTGCCACCAATATCTAGTGTTTTCTGGCAAACTTTGAACGGCGCTTAAAATTCTAAAATTGTATAAATAAATCATGCAGAGACCAAGGAGTAAAAGAAGCTGAAGGGCGTGGGACATGTCACGTGCAAATATTTTATACTCCTTTGAGATTAAGGCTCTATAAGGTGAGCTTAAAAACAAACCAAAGAATTTAGTTAAAGTTACATTTTTTCTACTATTAAGTTTTAAGCCGCTAGTACTAGATTTAGCTTTTGAGTATGCAGCAAAATGAAAAAATTTACAGCACAAGAAGGCAGTTGTTGTGCAGGCAATAGCAAAAGACCAAGTAAGGTACATGTATAAATTTGAATTGCCAGGATTTGCACTTAATAAATGATCCATTCCTTTAGCTGCCCAGTTACTTGGCATCCAAATTTCTCTTGGAAGTGAAAACATTGAGATCATATGCAAAACATCATTAAGTTTAATTGAATTTGCACCTTTGTTAGCAAACGCTTGAGCAAGTAAAATACCAATTACAAGAAGGCAAGCAAGCGCAACAAATAATATATCTTTTGTTCTTTTTGCTGGAAGAAATAAACTTAAAAGCGTTGCTCCAATTATAGAAAGGCTACATGGAATAAGAAAAAGAGGAATTAGTATTAAAAGAGAATATAAATAAAAAAACAAACCAGCATGATAAACTTTTGCAAAAACTAAAACTACTGGAATTCCGAAAATCAAAGCCATCCAAGAAGATGCAAAATAAACATATAAAAGCTTACCGACGAAAAGCCTTATTGGGCTAATTGGTGATGAAAGTACCAAATCTAAATCTTTGCTTTGAAAAAATGCACCAAGAGCATTTACAAAACTAGAAAAACAAAGCATTCCGCAAAGCATAAATAGAGCAAGACCTAGTGGAATTGCTGGAGGTAAGTAGGCTATATTCTCATGGGCTCGGATTTTGGAAAGGCCTGTATAAAGACCTTGATATATACTTGCCATTACTATCAATGAGAATAAAAGAATAATCCATTCTTGACCTTTGCGGCTACTAAGACTTTTACCCTTTAACAAAGTGTTTCTTGATCCCCAGGCGATTGGTTTTAATAAAATAGGTATCATTTAGTGTTGGTAGATATTTGAAGTTAGTTGTAAAAACAAATTTTCAAGTCCGCTTGCTTGAATTCCTAATCCAGCTTGAATTTCTTCAATTGTCCCTAATGCTATGATTGTTCCGTGATCGATTATTGCTAATCGATCCGCAACTTCTTCAGCTACATTTAGTGAATGGGTAGAAAGAAAAATACTTTTTCCTTGTTCAGCAAGATTTTTCATTGAGTCTTTAAGTAGTTTAGCACCATGTGGATCTAGGCCAACCATTGGTTCGTCAATAATTAGTACTGCAGGATCATGTATTAAGGCTCCACAGGTCGCAATTCTCTGTCTCATTCCATGAGAAAAAGATTCTATTAATTCATTTTGCCACTTTTGAAGGCCAAACTCTTTTAGAAGCTTATCTATTCTGGGTTCTATTAAACTACTATCAACTTGATACAGATCTGCTAGGAAATATAAATATTCTCTGGCAGATAATTTTTCGTACACATATGGTCTATCTGGTATATAGCCTGTGAGAGCTTTTGCTTCACGCGGATTTTTCTGAATATCCCAACCAGCAATACTCACGCTGCCAGATGACTGAGCTAATGTTCCAGCTAAGATGCTCAATGTTGTAGTTTTCCCTGCGCCATTAATTCCAAGAAACCCAAAAATCTCTCCTTCCGCAACTGAAAAAGAAACATCATTTACAGCTCTAAACTTACCATAGTCTTTAACTAGATTTTTTACTTCTATCATATTCATTGTTGAACACCATTAATAAAAGGAGCCGTCATATTCAAAATTTGTGTCATTTGATTTAAGATTTTATCTATATTAATCGGAGTAAGTTCATTTGAAGAGCAATTGTGATTTTCTTTATCTACTTCGATTAATGAAATATCAATCAAATTTGCACTTGAAGCTTTTGGAAGATTTGGAAGCGCAGGCAATTTATTAAAATTTGTATATCGAATACCAAAATTGCTGTTGCTAGTT
>JAGRAS010000107.1 GCA_020434465.1 Bdellovibrionales bacterium
ATATGCTTTTATAAAAAATAAAGACCTTAAGGATGTTTTTAAAATTAGCAAGTTGTTGTTAGGTAACAAAGAAGATTTAATGCATAAAGCTGTTGGTTGGATGCTCCGTGAGGCTGGTAAGGTAGATGAAAAAAAATTAACTGATTTTCTTAAGCAAAATTATACAAATATTCCTAGAACTACTTTAAGATATGCAATTGAAAGATTCCCAGAAAAAAGAAGGAAATTAGCCTTAAGCGGTACATTTTAATGCTTTGGCAATCAATTTTTTATTTTGTTCATTTTGCATTCCATTCAGTTTTACTGGTTTTTTTACCAATTCACTGTCAGCAACTTGGTTTTTCAGCTTTTGAAATTTCATTCATAAATGGAAGCATCTATTTGGCAATGATGCTTGCGTCTCCAATTTTTACACAGTTATTAACTAGTAGTATTAATACTAATTCTTTGATTTTAAAAGCTAGCTTTATTTCTACAATCTGCTTTGGAGTTTTAGAATTTATAACCGATTTTAATGCTTTTATAATCTTATTGTTTTTTACAGTATTTTTCGTCAAAGGCGCGCACATAATCGTTGAGGCAAAAAGTATCCGCTACTCGGAAACACTTAAGAATAATTTTCATTTGATAAGAATAGGTGGTTCTTTAGGATTTATGATTGCAGTTTTTACTATTGGTTTTTTAATTGATAAATTTAATTGGAAAGTAATTCTACCATTTGGGATTGGTGCTTCAATCACAATAATTATAGTTAGCCTTATATTGCTAAAAAGTGAACCTGAACTATTTGCCAGCTCTATAAAATTGAAAGCAAAAACTAAATTTACACCTAGCAACAGCTTTCTCTTATTACTTTTAATTCAGTTTTTAAGCTGGGTTTCACATGCTCCTTTTTATACATTTTTTGCAATTTATTTGCGTGAAATAGGTTGGTCGACTTCTCAAGTCTCACTTGCTTGGAATTTAGGAGTACTTGCTGAAGTAATTCTCTTTTATAACTTTTACAGACTGCAAAGTAAAATGAATCTAGGGTATTTGCTTATTATAGCAACATTTTTAACTACTATACGATGGCTACTAATTGCTTTATCAAAGCTAAGTTGGGTAATTTTTACTAGCCAAATTTTACATGCAGCTACTTTTGGTCTCTTTTTTCTAGTTTCGACGAAATTAGTTTTCCATCTATTGCCAGAAGACTCTAAGGACAGAGGACAAGGAGTTTTAGCTGCAGCTGGAGTTGGAATGGGTTCATTAGCAGGAAGAATTCTTTTTGCTTATCTTAGCTCAAGACTTCAGAGCTACCAAAATGTCAATTTGCTATTTTATACATCTGCATTGATTTCATTTGCTTGTTTTATATTAGCAGTTCGGCTTGCAAAAATGATTAATTCAGATTTAGTTAGAAATTGAACTGAACTGGATAAGTAGTATATTTTTATATGATAGTGATCATACTTAATTTAGTTTTATGAACTTAAAGTAATGGATGTAATTGAATTAGAAGTATTTTTACTTTAAGTAATTTAAATTAGTTTACCGAAATAGCATTTTTACAAGTACGATTTTGTCTTGTGCGAACTTTGCCCTGCTGTTACTTTCAACTTGTTAAAGGTTTTAATTTTGGAGGATTTGCCATGGTTTTTTACAATACCAGCGGTTTTTGCGCTTTCCGCAGGTTAATTGTTGTTATCCTTTTTTCACTTATATTAATCCCTGCACAAGCATATTCCCTTACAGTTGATAATTTTAAGAATAGCAGCCATAACGCAACTGCTGTTGGAGCACCATCAGTAGATACAGATTCGTCAAACACTACTAGTGCAATTGGTGGAGCAAGAACATTAAGAGCTGAGAATACTTTTGGAACTCTTAAAATGGAACTCGAAGTTGAGGCGGCTCTTGAAACAATAAGCCATTCTCAAGACGCAGGTGTAAAAGGAGAGTCTTTAGTTATCTGGGATGGTGATACTAGTGCTGCATTAAACTCTGTAGGTTTAGGTGGTGTTGATTTTACACAAGACGGCGCAGACTCAGTAGAGATTGATGTAGTTGGTTATGATCCAGGCGCAAACGGAACGCCAATAGATATGACTATTACATTTTATGATGGCTCAGACGCTACTGGAACAAAATTTTGGTTTTACACGCATACATTTAACGCTGCAGTGATAGTTGAAACTAAACTAAGCATACCTTTTACAAGTTTTACAGCAAGTGGTGGAGGTTCAGTTGACTTCACAAATGTTGGAGCAGTTACCCTTTTTGTTAATGGTAATGATACCGCTGTGGATCTTACACTTTCTCGTGTTGGAACAAATGGATTGTGTGTTGAGGTTCCTGATGCAAATGGTAAAGTAATCGATCAGTGTGGTGTGTGTGGCGGTGATAACAGCACTTGTAAGGACTGTTTAGGTATTATTAATGGACCTAATGTTCCAGGGGCAACTTGCGACACAAAACTTGCAAGTGATTGTAAACCCGGGCAGTACAGCATAAATTGTTCTTGTGAACCAATTAATCCACCAACAAATGAAATTTGTGATGGTAAGGATAATGATTGCGATGGCGATATTGATGAAAACTTTGACTGTACTGATTGTAAAGGTGTTGTAAATGGAACAGCTACTGAAGATCAGTGTGGAGTTTGTGAAGGTGATGGAACTACCTGTAGAAATTGTGAAGACGAAGATCTTCAAGAATTGCTAACTTCACTTGACGGTGGAGCAAAAGAACAGGAGAAACTTATTAGAACAGCACTTAAACGCTTAAAGTCTGTAGATAAGACTGTTAAAACAAGAAAGTTCATTCAAAAAACCAGAAAAACAACTCATGAATTGCAGTTGAGAAACTGGACATTGTCTTGGACTGTTCCTGTAATCAATACTCAGTGCGATGTTACTGCAAAATGTATTGTAACAAGCAATGAAGATATCTTATCTGAATACCGTATTAACTCTGAGACTTTACGTGGTATCGGTCTTAAAGTTATGAGAAAAACCAAGAAGGCTAGAGGTTCCCTAGGTGCTGGTGAACGAGGCTTGGTAGAAAAGATTAAGGATCAGCATAAGCATAACTTGATATTAGCTGATACAGTGCCAGTGACTAATACTTCATGCACTTAAAAAAAACTAGCAAGTAAAATGCATTGTTTGGGAGCTTTATTAAATATAAAGCTCCTAGCCTTATTAGTAGTTATTGCCAATTTATTCGTTGAATTTACGTACAAAATTACTTCTGATTAGTTTTGATATTTTCTCTAGTTTCAGTATCCAAACTCGTGATAAAAAATCAAAAGATGTTTTCTAGAAAACAAAATAAAGGAATCACCCTAGTAGAGACAGCAGTCTTTGCCTCCTTAGCTGTTCTTATCGGATTATTCACAGTCAAAGTCAGCCTTTATTATAAGCAAAGAGCTGCGATGCAAAGAGTAGCTGACAAGTTTGAAGCCAAGTTTGATGGCGCATTCGTTAGTGTAGATGACTACTATACTCAGCTTGGTTTATTAATGGATGAGTCAGTAACCAGCCTTAATGATGAAGGCTTAGATATTGGCGAAGGCTTTAACCCAGTAATGTACAAAACGCCAAACGGCTGGGCAGTCACCATAGGCGTCTACATTGCCCCTCCAAAACAAGAAGGGCATTTAGCCGAAGAAGTTTCCCCAGAAGATCTACAAGAAGGTGATATCTCAGTTGTTAAAAACGATAAAACTTACCGGATGATTGATCCTACAATGACTGATTCTCAATATATTCTTTATAACGACACAAGAGGAAGTCATGATTTTAGCCAGGTAAGAACCAGTGAGATTATAGTAGCTTCATATTTACGTGATTACTCAACAAAAATTGGCTTATATGGCTATAACACTTGGGGTGGAGTAAGCTGGCCAGTTCGTGCAAACCAAACTCATTTTGTAACAATCGGATCATCAGGCGGAACTTTAACACCGCCATCAAATGATTGCTCAAATTTATCAGGAGTTGACGTAGCCTTATTAACTGCAACATGTGCAATTGCTTACCCTGGATCTCAGTTAATAAATTCAGGCACGCCAAATGAGACAGGAATTATTTTAGCTGATGGATCTAATGAAGCACTTTGTTGTGAGTGCCTAAATGGAAATGATCTAGATGAAGGTTGCCTTGTGGTGCCACCCGCATATGTTGGAAGTAGCAATGAAGAAAATATAGCTGCAAACGCAGTAACAACACCTGAACCAACACCAACATGCCCGCCTCCTTATCAAGCAACAGATTTCTGCCGTTCTGAACAAGAGAAATATTTTTATTGTATTGAATGTCACCCAAGCGCGCCTTTTGATGCTTATTGTGGAAAGTGTATTACAGACAAGATAACAGCTTGCGCTACTTGTAGGATTCATTGCGATGTATGCGGGCCACCGCCAAATGAAGAGTGGGGATTTCTTGGAGAGTTTCCTCAGCGCTGCTGGGCACCTAGTGAGTGTGGTAGTGATCCTGTGCCGCCGCCACCAACGCCGGAACCAACACCGGCACCAAGGGAAGAATCAGGTAAAAGACCAGTAACCCCACCACCAACTTCACCAACCCCACCCCCTGATCTAACTTCAGAAGCATGTAGAGAACCATACGATAAAAACGGTAAGGTATCAGAGCCAGATAAAGGTTGGGACTGTTACGGCTGGAGCCAATCTCAATGTATGTATGTGCAAGTAACTGCACCACCGTGTGCAGCTTCATGCTCAGGCTCAACTCATAAACTAATAAAAGAAAATGGAGTTTGTGAATGTGTGAAATGCGATAAGCCGATTGCCCTTACCGTGCCAGAGTTAAGTTTTGATTTTCCATGGAAGATTGCTTTCCTACAAGCAGACGCTGCTGCATCGTGTGCAGCAATTGCAGGAACAATTGGTAAATCTTATGTTTTAAATGGAGTGCAATACCAACAATGTAATTGTGCAACAGGCTTTAGCCAAAATGGTTGCACTGGAGACACTGGAACTTGCACGCTTGTTAACAGAGAAACAGGTACATTTAACTGTGTTGATTCCCAAGGGGATCCTCACTATGCTGCTTGCCAAAGTATTGGCGGCCACGGAGGAGGATCATTAGAAAACGGCCAAGGTCAATTCTGCCAGTGTGGTGGTACTCTGGCTTCAGGATCGACAGATTGTAAAACATTTTCACAAGATTATGCTCAAGCTTGTGTAGATTCCGGCGGACAATTTAATGGTCCAGTAAACGGAGCAGGACATGTCACCTGTAACTATACTAATGCACAAGCTACTTGCTTAGGTGGCGGCGGACTTTGGAATTCAAATGTAAATGTTTGTGAAGCGCCTGCAGGAAATTCAGCCGAGCAAGAATGTACAGATGGTACAACCTATGGAGCACCTGGAATTTGGAATGAACCAAACTCCACTTGCTATCGTAATCCAAACCATATGGATTGTGAACTTAACCAAGGAATGTATTACGCACCAATTTCTGATGCATGTTATCCAACCGAAGAACAAGCTTGCACAGCAGATGGCGGAACATGGAATAATGGAATTTGTGAACCTGGTGGCGGTGGTGGAAACGGCGTACAACAAAATGCTGTTCACGATCTTTGCACAGTAGGCGGACAATGCTCAACAACTGTAGCTCCTGCTCCACCAGATGGAACTTGCATTGATTGTCTAATGCTTGGCGGTCCACCAGCAGGAAGCTTTCAATTTACAGACGGAAACGGAAATTCTCATTTATGTGAAAATTTAGGTAATGGCATAAGCTGCACCAATCAAAATACTCTTTTACCAACAGGTTCTTCAGATTTGCCGTATAGCAATTCTTACACCCAAGGCGGGCCAGGGATGTTTGCTTGTAATGTTCCACCTAATACAGTGCCGGGGCCTGGCGGCTGCCATGATTCATAGCCATTCTATTGAATTAGTCTATTAAATTCAGTATATTAAGCTTTTATTAGCTACATCTAATAGAAAATTTTGTATAATTATAGTATATTTACGCCTAGTTATTAGGTGTATTAAAGAAAACTTGATCAATAAAAACGAGTCTTACTAATGAGACAAGATACCTCCACGCCAGGATCAAATAGAGTAAGAAATGTAATTGCTGGGATTACTCTTGGATTGTCTGCTTTTAGTTTTGGAGCTAAGGCAAGTGAAGTTCGTGCCGAAGAAGTAATTGCTGCACAAACTAAAGCTCAAAGTAGTTTAGAA
>JAGRAS010000108.1 GCA_020434465.1 Bdellovibrionales bacterium
GTTGCAGCACTCAAAATCAACTTCTTAAAAATAGTTTCAGTCAATCCAGACTTAGTAAGAAACTTAGCAGCCTGCGCAGGTAGTGATGATAAAAAAGTATACCAATCAGCTACACGATAAACTTTTGAAAATGGATGATCTGGATCAACTTCTACGCATGATTCAAGAATCATACTATAAGTCTGTGGTTGAAAACCAAATTGAATTTTTTCAACAAAAGCAAACTTACCTTTTGGATTTCTAGCTTTTTTCCCCTGAGTATTTGGACCTTTTCCTGCAATCGCAAGATTATAGTCATAATTCATAAACAAGGTTGGAAACTTCGCCGTATCAATTGCTTTTGGCAAAAACAAATTTAAAGTATTAACAATACCTTTATCAAAGCCTGCCACCTGTGCAATTGCATCTCTATACCTTTTAGCTTTTAAAATTGGATATTTCCCATTTTGATCCGCACTTGCTCTTTCTACAATCACTTTTAGCTTGTAATAATAAACTCCGCCTTGCTTGAACTCTTTGATTACAAGTATTTTTTTGATTTTTTGAGGACGCCCACCAAGAAATGAAGTCCCGGGATTTGTTATTATAAAATCTTCAATTCCTGAATTATTTCTTGTTGTAGCCGGTTCTTCGGTAATAGCCTCATCAGCATCTAGGTAGACAACTTCATCAATGATGAATTGCACATTATCGTTTTCCTCAATGTAAGGCTCATTTTCTAAGGCCCCTTCCTGTGCAAATAAAACAACTGGCAAAAGAAACAAAATTGTAAAAAAGATTGATTTAAGCTTCATCGGAAATTCCTAATTATTATGTCTGTAGTTTTATTATGAAAAAATTTGCCATAGGGTAACATAAAAAAGTTTATCTTCTCAAAAAATGAGCCTATATTTTATATAGTAAAATCAAGCTATTAAGTTACAAGATCGAATATATCAGGGCTATTTTGCACCAAAACATAAATGAAGAAAAATAGAACATAATTATTTATAAAGATTAGAGTATAGAAAAATACTTGAACATCTATAAAGATTGTTGTATAGAAATATTATAGAAACAATTTTCTGGAGGTTTTTTATAATGGCAAGTTTTTTAAACACACAAATCATTAGCAATGTTGTTTTCACAATCGAATTTGCGGCAACCGTTCTTGCTCTTTATTACTTGTACCGCCTTATTGTAGCCGAAAGGCAGTCTCAAGTTTTATATGGCATGAATATTAAGGACAGCAGTTTTAAAAACGGCGGCTTTATAAAAAAGTCTTTGCTCAATCAAAATGTAAAGCCGCGCATTTTTAAGCCCCACATTTTGCAGCATGTTTAATAAAAAATTTCGCAGAAATTGTTTTTGGTCTTTATAATAATTTTTTTGCAATATTTTAAGCATCAAACTTAATGACATCTCCTTTTACTATAGCCTAAGCTCGAGAGTTCCCCCTAAAACTCTCGGGCTTTTTTCTTTCATAACTTCTTTTTTTAATTCAACAGTCAACTTATTTACTGTTTTCACGAAAAAAGTAATAAAAACTATCTTTTTTTTGAGATAAATGTAAAACAGACATTATAAATGAATGAACTACTAAACGGCTTAAACGAACCACAAGCAGAAGCAGTGCAGCACTTTCAGGGGCCAATTTTAGTATTGGCAGGAGCTGGCAGTGGCAAAACTCGCGTGCTGACACACCGCGTAGCTTTTTTAGTAAAAGAGCATCAAATACATCCACAGAATATACTTGCAGTAACTTTTACAAACAAAGCTGCAAATGAAATGAAAGAACGGATATTAAAAATTCTTGAAGATTCAAAGCAGCGTTTTTCACCTAGCGACTTATGGGTTTCTACCTTTCACTCAATTAGCCTAAATATACTTAGAAGATTTGCTGAGCACTTAAACTATAAATCAAACTTTGTAATTTATGATTCTCAAGACTCTAAAAGTCTTATTAAAAGCATTTTGAAAGAAAAAAACATTGACCCAAAAAAATATCCTGCTGAACTTTTTATAGCTGCAATAAATTCTGCTAAAAATAAATACATAGCACCTGAAGATCTTCAAACTGATAAAAAAAATCCAGATTCATTTTTAATTGCAGAAGTTTATCACACCTATCAAACAAGCTTGTTAACATCTAATGCAATGGATTTTGGTGATTTATTAACGAATTGCTTAAAACTCTTACTTAACTTTCCGCTTATAGCAGATAGAATCAGAGATAAATTTAAATTTGTATTAGTAGATGAGTTTCAAGATACAAACTTTGTTCAATACCAAATCATAAAAGAAATTTGTAAACAGCATAAAAATCTTTTTGTCGTTGGCGATGATGATCAGTCAATCTATGCATTTCGTGGAGCTAGCATTGAAAATTTTATTAACTTTGAAAAAGACTTTCAAAGTCCAAAGCTAGTAAAGCTGGAACAAAATTATCGCTCAAGCACAACAATCTTAGAAGCGGCGCATGCTGTGATTAAAAAAAATACTGGCCGTAAAGCTAAAAAACTTTGGACTGATAAAGACCAAGGCAGAAAAATTAACTGCTATGCGGGATACGACGAGCAAGACGAAGCAGACTACGTTGGAAACGTAATCAATCTCTTAATTGAAAATAATATCCCAAGAAATGAGATTGCAGTTTTTTACCGTACCAATGCCCAATCACGTGCATTGGAAGACGCCTTAATGTATCGCGGCATACCTTACAAAGTTTTTGGTGGCTTAAAATTCTATCAACGAAAAGAAATCAAAGATTTAGTCGCTTATTTAAGGCTAATAGTTAACCTATCAGATGAGCAAGCCTTCAACAGAATTATTAATACTCCTCCACGAGGAATTGGTGCGCAAACAATTTTAAAAATACAAAATTTTGCTGCTGAAAATTCTCAAGATCTTTTTTCTGCAGCGCTTGAAATTGCTCAAACAAATAATAAAGTTAAAGTATTTACCGATTTGATTTTAGATTTAAAAACAAGCGTAAATAATATTCCCTTAAACGAGCTAATATCAAAAACCATCGAAGAATCGGGCTACTCTAAGTATTTAAAATCAGCTAAAGACCCAAGCGCCCAATCTAGACTTGAAAATATCCAAGAATTAAAATCTATTGCTCATCAATTAGAACTGATGCTTGATAAAGACGAAAACCCTCTAGAGGCATTCTTAGATAAAACTTCCCTTACAGCAGCAGATGAAATCCCGGAAGAAGAAGGCAAAGAAAATATTATCAATGACTATGTATCACTCTGTACTTTACACTTAGCAAAAGGCTTAGAATTTCCAGTAGTTTTTTTAACCGGCTTTGAAGAAGGTTTAATGCCGCACTATAAGTCAATGGAAGAACCCGGCGGAATAGAAGAAGAAAGGCGGCTTTGCTACGTAGGAATTACCAGAGCAATGAAAGAATTATATTTAACGCGCGCAAGAAAGCGAGGAATGTTTGCTCAAGGAAATTTACTTAACAGCACTGGCATTTTTAGAGATGCAAGCTGCTTTTATTTCGATATCCCAAAAGAGCTTTTGGAAGATAACGGTAGTAATTTCATTACAGACAATAATGAATTAAAGCCTCCAAGTGTAATTGATGAATTTGAGATTGAAGATGACTTGCTACTTGCCTCTAATTGGTGGCAAAAAAAGAAGCGCTCAAATAAAAAAACTAAAGATTTAAATTCAATACTAACATCTGCAGATAATTTATCTAATAGAAATACCATCCCTGCCAACGAGTTTAAAGTTGGAGTTAAAGTTACACATCCAAAATTTGGAAATGGGATAGTCCGTGCAACCGAAGGTGAGCCAGACGGAGATCCTAAAAAATTTAAAATTTTAGTTGATTTTGAAAACATGGAAACTCCAAAAAAACTAATATATAAATTTGCCCCTTTAGTTTTGTCCTAAATAAAATTTTATTGTAAAATGTTTGATTATGGAAACAATAAATCCCGCAACTGAAGAAAGAATTGAAATTGAAGAAACCCCTATTAGTCAAATTCCTGAGCTTGTAGCAAAAGCAAAATCAGCACAAATAGAGTGGGGGCAAAGCTCACTAGAAAAAAGATCACAAATTTTAAATAAATTATGCCTCATTTTTGAAGCAAAAAAAGATTTGCTTGCCAAAACAATTACTGAAGATATGGGCAAGCCTATTAAAAGATCTTATGGCGAAGTCGAAGCAACAATTCGCATGATTAAATTTTATTGCGAACATGCATCAAAGTGGCTCGCTCCAGAATCAATTGGATCAAACTATGTAAGCTTTGACCCCTTAGGCATTGTTGCTGTAATTTCACCTTGGAACTATCCACTAAAAGTTAGCATGGAAAATATCTGCGCTGCCTTAATAACAGGGAATGCAGTTGTTTATAAACCATCAGAATACGCGTTAAAAACAGGCCAAATAATTATAGAGATGTTTAAATCATTAGATGATTTTCCTGAAAATCTTCTGCAAATTATTATTGGCGCAAAAGATCATGGCAAAACCCTTGTAGAGCAAGATATACAAATGGTTGCTTTGGTTGGTTCAACAGCTGCTGGTAAAAACGTTATGCAATCATGCTCTAAAGATCTAAAACGCGTCTTATTAGAGCTAGGTGGGATGGATGCAGCTATTGTTTTAAAAGACGCTGACATAGAAAAGACGGCGCAAAAAATTATTGAACGTAACACTTCCAACACGGGGCAAGTATGTTGCTCAATTAAGAGAGTGTATGTAGAAAAAGAAGTATACCAAAGTTTTGTAGAAGAGGCTGTAAAAGCTTCAAAAACTATAAGTTTTGGAAACCCATATGAAGACGTAATTATGGGCCCCTTAGTTGCAAAGTTTCAATTAGAAAAAATTGAAACAATTATTGAAGACGCAAGACAAAAAGGAGCAACAATACATACTGGCGGTACACGTGAAAACTGCAAAGGATATTTTTATCCATCAACTGTAGTAACAGATTTAACAGCAGATATGAAATTAATGACTGAAGAAGCTTTTGGGCCAATTTTACCAATTATGCCAATTTCCTCAGCAGAAGAAGGGATTGATAAAGCAAACAATTCAAAATATGGATTAACAGGTTCAATTTGGACTAAAGATATAGATAAAGGAAAACACCTTGCTTCAATGCTAAAAGTTGGAGTTGCAGCGATTAATTCACACGGAAGAGGAACAGAAGACCTACCATGGGGCGGCGCAAAAGAAAGTGGAATCGGCAGACAGTCTTCTAAAGAAGGTATGCGAGGTTTTTGCAATACCAAAGCTGTACATGTGCATAAGTTATAAGCATGCTCAAATAAAGCACTTAATTTACTAGGTATTTCTTTTACATACTACTTTGTAAGAAATTTGAATAGCTACCACTAAACTACTAAAATGCATAGGAACTAGTAGTAAACCTTTATGTCCACTGTAGTAGTAAAAGCAACAAAATCTAAAGAAACAGTTTCTATCTGTGGCTCTCAGAAGATCATATCCAGATCAGAATATATAAACTCCTGGTCACAACTCAGATCTAAACTCTATAAAGCACTTGGCAAGCCTGAACCCAAAGACAGCCAAACTGCTACTAATACACTGGTAAAGTTATTTGCAGAAAGAATTTATAAACAAATAGCAAAAACTGATACTGATGATCCTAAAGAATTAAAAAAACTAGCAGTAAAAGAATTTAACTGTCAGTCACTTACAGGAACCAAAGACCCAGGCTCAGTAACTATTGTTGATGCAAGAAATTTTACTAATTGGACTCCTGAAAAATTTAAAGATTTAAAAAAATCAGACTGGGCAAAAATGTGGATAGCCTGTGTTAGGTCTTACTTATTAAAAGAAATTAGAAAAGACTCTGTTAATGAGATATTGTTAAATATTTTACAAGATGAAGGTCAAATAGCGAATATTAAAGGTATTTTTGGCTATCGAGCAATCGCCACTCTTTTCTCAAATGGCTCAATGAAAAAAGCCTACTTACAAATGAGCGCCCTTTGTAAAGCGCTTAACTTAGAGTTTAAAGATTTAGAGTGGGGTAATGCGTATCATGGCAGAAGCCAAGAGTTTAGAGAGGAGCTTAAATTTTTAAAAGCTAACTGGAACACGCTAATTGCTGCTGATACTAAGCCAAAGGATAAATATACAAGCCTTCCAGAAAATTTAAAAGGTATTTTTGGCTATATTGCTTATG
>JAGRAS010000109.1 GCA_020434465.1 Bdellovibrionales bacterium
ATTAGAGGTTGTGTTAACAAAAGAAATTGCAAGCTGTTTGTATGCAGGTGTCGCCGGTGATACTGGTATATTTAGATGGATGCATCCAAAGCCAGAAGATTTTAGAGATGCTGCAGAGTTTGTTGCAGCAGGCGCAGATCCTGTATTAATTGCAACTGAACTCTATGGAAGAGTTACTGCCGAAGCCATTAATTTAAAAGCAGAAGCTCTTTCAAATTTGGAATACTATCTTGATAAGCAAGTTGTTTTTGTTACGGTTACAGATGAGATGTGCGCACGGCATAATGCAAACTCAAAAGATGGTAAGGATTTAGTCTCTATGTTGCGTTATATAGATGGAGTTCTTTGCTCTGTTTATATGAGGAAAGAGGATAATAAATGGAATGTAAGTTTTAGATCTGATGCAAATAAATTAAATGTTGCTGAGGTCGCCTCAGAGCTAGGCGGTGGAGGGCATCCTGCTGCTGCAGCTTTTAGAAGGTCTGGGGTTGAGGCGGAGGATTTAAAAAAAGAAATAATAAGCATAATTAAGTCAAAATTAAAGAAATGATAAGTATTCCAGGAATTATTTTGCTTGATAAGGTTGCTGGGATCTCTTCTGCAAAGGCAATTCAAGAAGTAAAAAATAAACTATCAATAAAAAAGATTGGGCATGGTGGAACTCTAGATCCTGGAGCAACAGGTTTATTAGTTTGTTTATTAAATGGAGCCACTAGATTAGCCTCTTTTGTTGAGCATGGAGAAAAGATTTATTCAGGCACTTTTAGAATTGGCACAGTAACAACAAGTGATGATATTTTTGGTGAGGTAATTTCTAAAACTGATAAAGTACCTAGCTTTGATCAAATTTCAAAACTGGCTAAAAATTTTCTTGGGAAAATACAACAGATTCCACCAAATGTTAGTGCGGTTAAAGTAAATGGACAAAGAGCATATAAAGCTGCACGAAAAGGAGAATCCCTAGCACTTAAAGCAAGAGAAGTTGAAGTTATGGATTTTGAACTTTCTCCTACGAGAGAATCAACTATAGTAAATTATAAAATCACTTGCTCCAGAGGAACATATATACGTTCTCTAGCAAGGGATTTAGGAGATTTGCTTGGCTGTGGTGCTTGTGTTGAAAGCCTACGCAGGCTTAGATCCTTTCCATTTGATATCGCAAACTCCAAGACAATTAACGAGTTATCTTCACTAGATATAATCCCATGGGATAAACTTTTTCCAAATAGTAAAGCGTTGATTCTGCCTGAAGAACAGGTAAGAATGATAGTTGCTGGAAATAATCGAGTTTTTAGTGATATTCCAAAACCAAATGGATTTGGGTTTGGGATTGTTTACGAGCAAAGTTCACAAAATCCTCTCGGACTTTTAAAGGTCGAAGGGGATAACTGGAAAATTGCTGCAAATATTTTAAGTTAATACTGCAGGAGAAATTAATGTCGTCAGTTGTAGTTGTGGGAACTCAGTGGGGGGATGAAGGTAAAGGTAAGCTTGTTGATTATTTAACAAGCAATGCTGATATGGTTGTTAGATTTCAAGGCGGTAATAATGCTGGGCATACCCTTGTTGTCGATGGCAAAAAAACTCAATTAAGCGTTATTCCTTCAGGAATTTTAAGAGAACATACAAAATGTTTAATTGGAGCAGGAGTTGTTTTGAATACAGAGGTGTTTTTGCAAGAAGTTGCAAAACTCCAAGCTGCAGGTGTTAGCGTTTCCCCAGAGCGACTTGTAATAGATCGTGATGCACATGTTATTTTAGATTATCATAAAGCATTAGATACTGCCAAAGAAGAGGCTCGTGGAGATAATAAAATAGGAACTACTGGCAGAGGAATTGGCCCTTGCTATCAAGATAGGGCAGGTCGAGTCGGGGTTAGACTGGCTGATTTGTTTTACCTTGATCAGCTAAAAGATCGTCTTATGGAAGAGACAGAAGGACGAAATGCATATTTAAAAGATATCTTGAAAAGTACAGTCCAAGTAGACTTTTCACAAATGTGGGAAAAATTAAAAAGTGATGCTGAAAAAGTATTACCTTATGTAGGTAATGTAAGTTTAATTTTAGATAGAGCACTTCAAGCAGAACAAAAAGTAGTTTTTGAAGGAGCGCAAGGAACTTTACTTGATCAAGCACACGGAACAATTCCTTTTGTAACATCTTCGAATACCATTTCTGGTTCTGCAACAACTGGATGTGGTATTGGTCCTAAGAGAATTGATTATATTCTTGGTGTCACAAAAGCATATACAACACGCGTAGGTTCGGGCCCATTTCCGACAGAACTAAACGATCCTGTTGGCCAACAGCTTAGAGAAGCCGGGGGTGAGTTTGGAACTGTCACTGGCAGACCCAGAAGGTGTGGTTGGTTTGATACAGTTGCCATGAAGCGAGCAGTTAGACTAAATGGTCTTGATTCATTAGCAATAACAAAATTAGATGTTCTTTCTGGTTTAGATAAAATAAAAATTTGCATCAACTATCATTTAAATGGTGAAAAGGTGGAAGATGTTCCAGCTTTAGCAAGTGAACTTTCTAGAGTCGAGCCCGAATATATTGAACTAGATGGGTGGAATGATGATTTGAGTCAGGTTAAGAAATGGCACCAGCTTCCTTCACAAGCTAGGTTGTATCTTAGTACTTTATCAGAAATTATTGGTTGTCCAATTTCAATTGTAAGTGTTGGGCCAGAAAGAGATTCAACACTATTCCTAAAAAGTGCTGGAGTTCTTAAAAATTTTGTTAATTCTGAAGAGGAAGATGGAGGCTCATAAGTTGTCACAACAAAAAACGATTTTAATTGTTGATGATGAAGAAAACATCTGTAAAACCTTAGAAGGTGTCTTTAAAGACGAAGGTTTTGAAACTTTAATTGCTCATGACGGATCTTCTGCTTTACAAGAGATCTCAAAAAAAATCCCCAGCTTAGTGCTATTAGATATTTGGATGCCGGGGATGGATGGTATGGACACTTTAAAAGAAATCAAAGCGATACATCCTTCATTACCAGTTGTGATGATATCAGGGCATGCAACTATTGCCACAGCAATTAAAGCCACACGTCTTGGCGCTAGTGATTTTATTGAAAAACCACTCGATTTAGAAACTACTTTGCAAATTATATATAGAACCTTAGGTCATCCTGAAGTTTTTGTTGAGGCAAGCACTGAGTTAGAAGCTAAAGAGCGGAGTAGGCAATTAAGGATTGGTGATTTTTGGGATGATTTGGAAATTGATCCTGTTGTTTTTAGGGCGGAATTCTTAAAAGGACGTCCTGTAAAGCAGAAAACTTTGGCAAGTAGTACCTTAGTTTATGGGCAAGGCCTGCATTCAGGCAGGAAAAGCGGGCTTTTATTAGAACCTTTAGCACCCAATTCAGGAATTCATTTTGTAGGCTTAGGAGATCTTCAGGCTGTTCCAGCACATGTTGAATATGTTGAGTCGACTGGATTTGCTACTACTATTAAGCTGGGTGGGACAGAAGCAGGGACGATTGAGCATTTGATGTCCGCATTGCACGCATATGGTATTAGCAATGTTCTTGTTAAATGTAATGGTGAAGTTCCTGTGCTTGACGGATCTTCTCGAGAATTTTGCACTTTAATTGAAGATGTTGGTATCGAAGAGCAAGCAGGTGATTGGTTTGAAATTGCAATTGATAAAGTTTATCAAGTGGGAGAAGGTGAAGAATTTATAAAAATAGAGCCGGCAGATGAGTTTATTATTGAATACCGTTTAAAATACCCTGAGCCTGTTGGTGAGCAAACTTTTACATTCACACTTGGTGATATTGAATTATATAAAAGTGAAATTTCTCCTGCTAGGACATTTGGTTTTGTAAAAGACATTGGCCAATTACAAAAGATGGGTTTGGCTCAAGGAGGAAGGTTTGATAATTTTGTGCTTTACGGAGAAGAAGGGGCTTTAAATGACTCGCTAAGATTTTCTAATGAAGCTGTTCGCCACAAAATATTAGATGCTATTGGAGATTTGTATCTACTTGGTCGTCCTATTCGAGGTAAAGTTACTGCTTCAATGACTGGGCATAGCGATAATATAGAATTATTAAAAAAAATCTGGAATGAAAACTTATTTTAATAACTAGGCTTAGACTAAGGTCATGACCATGACCATGACTATGACTATGACTATGACTATGACTAAGGCGAGGAAAAGGGCAAAGTTTTAGGCAGTGACTTTCTATTTATCTCAAGTATGATATTTTAATAAATCTGTTTGTAACCCAGTCTTAAGTTCTGTCTTAGCCTCAGCCTCGAACTTTGCCTTAGCCTTAGCCTTAGCCTTAGCCTTAGCCTTAGTCTTAGTCTTAGCCTTAGCTTAGCCTCAGCCTCGAACTTTACCTTAGCCCTTTTAAGCAGCGACTGACTAGTCAGCTATTGCTTGAAAAAACTGAGATAGAACTAGGATCTTAATACTTATAAAATCCTCTACCAGTTTTTTTACCATACCATCCAGCCTCGACATATTTAATCAACAGTGGGCATGGTCTGTATTTATCCTCACCTAACTCTCGATGCAGAAGTTGTAGAATATAAAGTAGAGTATCCAATCCAACAAAGTCAGCTAGGGTAAGCGGCCCCATTGGGTGATTTGTTCCTAATTGCATAGAAGCATCAATATCTTCAGCGGTGCAACCTTCCTGCAAAAGAAAAATAGCCTCATTAATCATGGGGCATAATATTCGATTTACAATAAAGCCCGGGCTATCAATAGCAAGGACAGCAGTTTTATCCATCTTTTGAACTACATCTGACACGGTTTTATATGTAGCATCGTCAGTTTGAATTCCTCTAATTAATTCTACCAATTTCATAACTGGTACCGGATTCATAAAGTGCATTCCCATAACTTTTTCAGGGCGTTTTGTTGACGCAGCAATTCTTGTTATTGAAATAGATGAGGTATTACTTGTTAAAATTGCATCAGCTTTGACAATTGAATCTAGCTTTTTGAAAAGTTCATCCTTGATTGATATATTTTCAACAATAGCTTCAATAGTTAGATCGCAGTCATTGAAATCATTTAAAGAATTAACTTGAGTTAAATTTTTCAAAGTAACTCCCATTTCATCAGAACTTATTTTTTCTTTTTCGACCGCCTTTTCAAGTCTGCTCTTAACGCCAGCTATGCCCTTATTTAAGGCTTCAGCGTTTGCATCCCAAAGAAGAGTCTCGTAGCCTGATGCAGCCGCTACATGTGCAATTCCAGCACCCATTTGCCCCGCACCAATTACTCCAATTTTCTTTATATTACTCATTTTTGAAACTCTCCTTAGGAAAAACCTTAAATACTTAAAAACTAGATTTTTCTTGTGTGTGTATGATAAATAATATCTTATTCAGCTAGCAAAGTCCTAATAGTTGATAAAAGGTAAATACTATCTTTTCAACCATATGTAATAATTATGGTTAGTGACAAGACATTAAGGAATTTTAAAACGCTATTTGTTTATAAAATAGTATATTGATTTTATTCTTAAATATCCCTAGCCTGAATCACCAGGCTGCGATAGTGGCTTAAAATTTAGAATTTTTTTTATGATCTTAGTAAAAGATTAACGGGTAATATGTTTGGTTTAAGAGGAAAAGATTTAGCAATTGATTTAGGCACAGCCAATACACTTATTTATGAAAAGGGTAAAGGCTTAGTGTTGAATGAACCTTCAATTGTGGCACTCAGAGATATTGGGGGTCGAAAAGAAGTTGTAGCAATTGGTGCTGAAGCAAAGGTAATGCTTGGCAGAACTCCCGATGGAGTTAAAGTAATTCGCCCGATTAGAACGGGAGTTATTGCTGATTTTGAAGTTGCTGCATTAATGTTAAGTCATTTTCTTGGCAAAGCACGAGAAAAGACATTTACACTCTTTTTTAAACCGAGAATAATTGTTGGTGTTCCGAGTGGAATTACTGAAGTGGAAAAAAGAGCGATTAAAGATTCTATAGAAGGTGCAGCTCAAGAAGTGCGCTTGATTGATGAAGCAATGGCTGCTGCAATAGGCTGTGGTCTTCCAGTTACAGAAGCTACTGCAAGTTTAATAGTGGATATAG
>JAGRAS010000010.1 GCA_020434465.1 Bdellovibrionales bacterium
TACCGGTTTCTGCTAAAGAAATCATAATTTTACTTTGCAATTGAAACAACAAAGCGTATTTATCATCAAGCTCAGTGCTGTTTTTAACTGTTGTGGTTGGCTCAGGCAATTTTATTTCATCGTCCGGTAAATTATCAGCTTCCCAGTTCAATGCATCAGCCAAAACTCTCTGTACTTCATATGTAAACTGCGGAAACTCAACTGGCAAATTCAAATCTGCAAATGCCTTCACTCCAGCATTTTTTGCCCTAGTTAACTCCTGTTCAGTACCTAAAAAAACAACCGGTATGCCAAATAAAGACGCATTAGTTCCGACATTTAAAAATAACGCCTGGCTATCATCTTGGTTTTTTCCAACTCTAGCAAGAATTAACGATGGCATTGCTTCTTTAGCAAGCTGCTTACTAGAAATAATATCTGGAGTTGAAGCAAGCTGCACACCAATTAGATCAAGTGCGCACCTGATATCAGAGGCTATCTTTTCATCTTTTTCAATTAGCAGCACTTTTTGCATATGCTAGCGATCAATTTGGGTTAACTCAATTGCTTGACTATACCGCGCAGGGTCATCAAGCGGATCAACTACAAGTGGTGACTTAGTAATAATAGCTTTAGTCTTAACTCTTCTTGGCTCGATACCCGCTCTAACAAAATAAATACCAAGCTCTTTAGATCTCTTTTCAGCTAAACTTCTTGCATAGTCAGATTTAGGATCGCTGGATTTTACATAACAAGTAATCAACAAACGTGACCAAGGGGCACGTTCCTTGTTTAACTTTGCTAGTTCTTCAACTAAAATTTCAGCCGAAGGTCTCAACTTGTAAGAATCACCGAAAAAAAACAAATCCGCAGGGAATATATCTCTAGCAGGGTGTAAATCTATTCTTTTTTCATAGTGCTCATTTAAGGTTTCGTGTGCAAATGCAACTTTTCTTTCGTAATCTGTTTTTGCCTGTAATTCAGCAACCTGATCTTCTAAACTATCAGCTGCATAACCTTGGATTGCACCAGCTACAAAGCCTACGCCGGCTCCAACAAAAGCTCCTGGTCCAGTGCCTGCGCTTACTTGAGCCCCAGTTATTGCACCAGTTCCTGCACCTACAACTGCTCCTTCCAAGGCACCACTACCCTGTTTGTCAGGGCCAGGTATTGCTTTGTTGCTTGGTGAACATGCGACAAAGATAATACAGATTACTATAAAAACTATATGTATTGTTTTATGCTTCATAAGATTAGGGAATTATTAAAGCCTAATTAACTGCATCTGACAAAAGCCTTTGGTTGAATTCTACCTCAACTAGCTCCAAATCCGCCAAAAGATTTTCGGGCTCCTTAAGAGCAGTTTTAACTGATTCTAAGGCATTATCATTTCCAACAACTACAACTAAAAGTTTATCAAAATGCCAATGATCCTTAGCTACTTGCAGAACTTGCTCACGAGTTACATTACGTAGTCTCTCGAGATAGCCTGAATCATAGTCTTTAGGATAGTCCAATAACTCAAGTAGTGCTGATCTTTCGATGATCTGTGAAGGGCTATCGAATCGAAATACAAAGGAATTTTCACTAGATCTTACCGTATTTTCTAACTCTGTTTTATTTATTAAGTCTTTTTGCATCTTTTTTAGCTCCTCTAAGGAAGCCAGAAGAGCTTCTCCGGTACTTTCAGCTTTCGTTTTGACAGCAATAATGTTTTTGCCTTCAACAACGCCCGACTGAATTGCTCCATAAACACCATATGCCAAACCTTTTTGAGTTCGAATAGATTCCATTAACCTAGATCCGAATCCTCCACTGCCAAACACATCATTGAACACTTCAATTGCCATGTAATCTTTTGAAAGCCTCTTTGGGCCTCTGTGTGCTATGTAGACTGTTGATTGGGTAAAAGGTCCCTTAACAAAATAAACAGCTGGTTTTGGTTCAAAGTTAATCATTGGAGCAGGGCCTAGACCTTCACCTCGAGCTTTCCAACTAGCTAGATATTTATCAAGCATCTGCTGAACTTTATCGCGACTTACACTTCCAGTAATTGCTAAAATTGCTTCATCTGGCTTTACAAAAAACTTTTGATGTTTAACAAGATCATTTCTGGAAATATTTATGATATCCTTTTCAACAAAAGTATAACCATAAGGACTATTTCTGCCATAAAGCAGCTCTTTCATACTAAGGCCAGCAATTGTTGATCCATCATCTTTTCTACGACGAAGCCCTTCAAGTGTTTGACCTTTTAGTAATTTAAGTCTTGATTCCTCAAATCTAGGCCTCAGCAATACATCAGAAAAAATTTCAAATACTTTTTCGAAGTCAGATTCTAAAGAAAAAAAGCTGATTGCTCCTTGTTCATCCGCAAACGAGCTTGTTACAGAAGCACTAAGTTCTTCTAATTTACGATCTAAGGCATCGGCAGAATATTCTCCAGCCCCACCACCTCGTAAGAGGTCTCCCATTGCAGAAACTTGAGATGATTCTTCAGGAGATACCCACAAACTGCCTCCTCTAATATACAATGTGCCACTTACTAATGGGAATTCAGAGTCCTGCAAGTAAAATACTTTTAAGCCATTGCTTAATGACCAAGTCTGAGGTTTCGGCGGATCAAACTGTACTGGTTCAGGTAAGCTTGTTAAAAGCTTATTTTTGTTTAACCCACATGACAAACAAATGAATACTATAAATAAAAGCGTACAGTGCTTTAGAAATCTCATTTACTTGGCTCCAACATTCCTACAGTTCTAGAATTTTCTGCAAAATACTGATTTGATACTCGTAAAATATCTTCCTTTGTAACTGCCATGGATTTTTCATACCAATCAACAAGTGCTTTCCAGTTATTATAAATTAACTCAGATGATGCAAAATTTTTTGCCAATGACATATTAGAAGTAAGATGTATTAAATATTCAACAGCAGTAGCTCTTTTAGCATTATCTAGCTCTTCCTGTGTGGTTCCATGTTTTTTAAATCTTTCAAACACAGCATCAAAATTTTTAAGAACTTCTTTGTTAGTATGCGGATGCTTTGCAGAAACAAAAAACATAACTAGATTAGGAAACGCGGCACCAGGGCCTTCATGAAAATCAAGTGAAGCAGCAACCTGCCGTTTTTTAACCAGCTCTTCATACATTGGTGAAACAGAACTTCCAGCTAAGACTTCAAGCATCATACTAATTGCTGGATCATCCGGATGCGGATAATTCGGCTTATGATAGGCAATTGCTAGACTTGGCGAAGCATCTCTGGTTAAAACAAATTTTCTTTGTTCAATTTGTGGTGGTTCTATTACATCAGTAAAAGCAGGATTATCCGCTTTCGGAAGCCTGCCGAAATATTTACGGATAACTTTTATTGCATTTTCAGGTACGATATCTCCTACTACGCTTACAACTATTCGTTCTGGAACATAATACTTCTTATGAAACTCAGCTGTTTGATTAGCAGTAACTCCACTTATGTCTTCTGGAAAACCAATCACTGGATTTCTGTAGGGATGAGTTAGATACGCCGTTGCTAATAACTGTTCGTAAAGACTCCCCTCTGGATCATCATCATAACGCATTCTACGCTCTTCCATAACAACATCACGCTCTTTGTAATATTGCCGCATAATAGGATTAAGTAGCCTTTCAGATTCCATCCATGCCCAAAATTCAAACGCGTTTTTTGGAAAATTTACAAAGAAATTAGTTAATTCTTTATCAGTTGTAGCATTTTGCTCAGAGGCACCTCTTTCACGATATAACCTGGTAAAAGCTTCACTATCCCAGATTTCAGAAAGCTCTTGATGCAACTGTTGCCATTTTTCTAATTGCTCACTACTTAACTCTCTTGCACCATTTGAATTTTTAGCAAGTTCTTCAATCTGATCCAAAATCTTTTTTTCTTTTGTAAAATCTTTTGTCCCAACTTCTTCGGTGCCTTTAAATGCCATATGCTCAAGCATATGTGAGATTCCTGTGCTCCCTACTTTCTCATCAACTCCACCAACTCTCACACTAACTACTCCAGCAAAAACTGGGGCAAAATCTCTGCGATATAAAATTACTCGCAAGCCGTTTTCAAGTTGATAAAACTTTACATTATTCTCAAGATCTTTAAGCGCGTCATGAGATAAAGAAACATCTGCAAAAGTTTGCAAAGGTACTAAAAAGAGCACTAAGTTTACTATTAAGAATCTAAAAGCATTAGTCATAATAGTAGATACTGTTACAAAATATAATGAATTGGGAAAGGGATACTAAATCACTTTTTTGAGACAATATTAAAAATCAACATTTTTTTTCCTTTTAAGCATAGGGATGTCACTGCAAGCGCATTTAAAAACTGCTTGTCTTCCTGTCCAGCTAAGGCTGTGCAGCCCAATATGTAATAATCTATTGAATGATAACTATTTTTTAGGTTTGTAAATCGGTAAAACTAAACTTACTGCTGCTCCACCATCTTCTCGATTCTCAAACTCTAGACGGCCACTATTGATATTTGCATAACGCCCCGCAATTGCCAGGCCAAGCCCGCCACCTTGTTGCTCTAATTTATCACGATCGATCTGACCAAATACATCAATGGCTTCTTTAACTCTTTCTGCATCAAGACCAATTCCTCTGTCTCTTATTTCAAGAGCAACTTCTTGATCTAATCTATAAGTACAAAATTCAATTGCCTTTCGATCGAAAGAAAATTTAACTGCATTATGAACTAGCCTTCTAAGAATATCTTCTATTTGTTCGGCATAAACAAAAACATTAATCCCTGAACTTCTAAAATTTGATTTAACTTTAAACCCTCTTTCCAAAGTCTCTTGCTCTATCCATTCGAATACATGCTCAGCAATTGAATCTACTGGGATTACTTTTGCTCGGGAATCAAAAACTCTCTTTGCAATTCCAGCTTCTATTTGTTGAAGCAGCATAAAGTCGTTTACAAGCCTCTCTAGGCGCATCCCGCCACGTTGTATTGCTTCAAGCAAATTTCTAATTTTATCATCAACAACGCCATTATTCTGCTCTAAAAGCAGTTCTGTTCCTGTGTTAATTGCCACCAGTGGAGTTCTAAATTCATGTGAAAGAGTATGAATTACTCGTTTCCTATACGATTCATATCTTTCATCTGATAGATTTTTTAAATTTTTGCTGCGATTAACTTTACCTTTAATCATTGCAATCAAAGCTTTAGGATCAAATGGTTTTACTACATAATCGTCTGCGCCACTAGATTTACCAGAATAGATTTCATCTTCTTCGCTTAAAGCTGTTAAGAAAACAAATGGAATATGAGAAAATTCAGGGTTTTTTCTAATTCTTTCATGTAACTCATAGCCACCCATTTGTGGCATCATCACATCACAAACAATTACATCTACATTTTTTTTATCAAGAACATCCAACGCTTCTTTACCGTTGGTAGAGGTATAAACACGATAGTTTTCGGCCTTAAACAGACTGTTAAGTACATTGGTAATTAATGGGTTGTCATCAACCACTAAAATGGATGCCGACTCTAGATTTTCACGGTTCAACGCTTTTACTCCAATAAGGATTGGAAAAACGAACCTGTATGCCTAAATAAAATATGAACTCAAACCACACTACAGTAATTATGAATATCGACCGGGATAATTGCTTACTAAAGCGATATTTTGGCTAATAACTATAAGAATTATAATAGCTTAGAAAGACACTCTAAAAACTGACTTTTTAAACATATTTTGTTAATAAGTAAGCGCTATTTAGAATTGTTTAAAAAATAAGGTGCATATGTCTAAATTCGAAAATTTATTAGCTCTATTTCCTGGCCAAGGTTCCCAAGTTGTTGGCATGGGAAAATCTTTTTTTGATAATTTTGAAATTGCAAAAAAAATGTTTGCTCAAGCTGATGAAGCCCTTGGCTATTCATTATCGAAGTTATGTTTTGAAGGTCCAGAAACTGATCTTACACTTACGCAAAATACACAACCTGCAATCCTTACAGTTAGTTCAATTGCATTTCAACTATTGAATGAGAAACTTAATGGAGAGCTTAAACCTGTAGCTGCTGCCGGACATAGTCTTGGCGAATACTCTGCCTTGGTAGCTGCTGGCGCATTAGATTTTCAAGAGGCAGTTTTGCTTGTTCATAAGCGTGGAAAATATATGCAAGAAGCTGTTCCTGCTGGCACAGGTAAAATGCTAGCAGTCCTTAAGAAGGAGCCAGATGAAATACAAGCAGCGATAAATAAAGTAGAAGACGGAATTGTGCAAATTGCAAATATTAATTCTCCAGGCCAAATTGTAGTTGCAGGTGAAAAAAATGCTGTAGATAAATTTGCTACTGAACTTGGTAATGCAAAGATAATCGAATTACCCGTATCTGCTCCTTTCCACTGCTCTCTTATGAAGCCTGCAGAAGAGAAACTAGCTGTTGATTTAGATGCAACAACTTTTAAAGATTGTAACTTCCCAGTTTATGCTAATTATACTGCCGAGCCAGTGCTAAAAGGTTTAGATGCTAGGGAGCTTCTTAAAAAACAAGTTTGTGGGACTGTAAGATGGGTTGAATCTATGCAGGCAGTTGCAAGCCAAAAGAATATTAGCAATGCAATTGAATTTGGCGCTGGAAAAGTTTTAGTTGGTTTACTAAAACGAATCGAGAAAGATATTACTGGTTTCTCTGTTTCAAATGATTTAGAGTTAAGCTCATTGCTAAGCTAGCTTCGCTTGCTGTGGCTCTATTAGATCATCTGTACCACCAACTTGTAATTTACCACTTAAAGTTCAAACCAACATTAGCGCCAAAACCACTCAAATCATAATCAGCAGTGATGTTGGTAAAATCTAAGCCATCAAAATTGGAAAGATCCCCTCTGATCTCAGATTCTACATGTCTGTAATTAAGTTCAGCAAAAATTCCAAAGCCTAGAGGAAGTTCAAATTCTAAACCAGTTGCTAAATACCAACCCCACTCGTTTCTAATTGATACATTTTGCGAAGCATCAAAAAAGTAATACCCTAACCCAGCACTAGCGTATGGACTTAATAGCGGTAAATCTGGCCTAAATGCCAAGCCAAATTCTAAAGGCGTTGCTTGAATATCTGGTTCGTTATTTTTGGTAAGATCATTATATCTGCTTATTCGAAACTCAAATTGAAAAGGATCACTAATCACAGGAAATGCAAATCTTGCACCTAAACCAAATGCGTCCTCACCATCTTCTGTGCCCCAGTAGCTGGAATAAACTCCAAGATCAACATCTTCGGCTATAACTTTAAACGGAGAAAAAAGTGAAACACAAAGAACGGAAGATAGTACTAAAAACCATTTCATAAAAATATCCCCAAAAACCAGCAGTAATTGCTAATATGTTTATTCTGAACTTGAAATTTAAAGACTGCAAGGGGAAAAACAAACTTAAAAGCAATCTAAGGTATTTTTACAATCTCAAACTCGCCACCAGTAACAGCGCCAAATTCATCAAATGTGGTTTTGCCAAATGTTACAGTATCAAATTGATTACTTTTAAAATAATTTGCTATTTCATCAGGGTTTCTTTTTCCTGCTTTTAAGGCCTCGACTAAAACCCTTCCTGCATCATAAGAATTAGAAGTGCTAAGTATTGGAACAGACCCATAAACAGCTTGATAACGATTAAGAAAATCTTCTTTTGGAGCCACTGGCCTTACGTAGTAAATTCCACTTAAAAGTCCTTTATACATTTCTTGATCTATATAAGCGTCAATATCATGAAAACCATAAAAAGTTTTTTCAGGTAAGATTTCAGATCTTCTTTTTAAGAAAGCTAAACCTGCACTCTCATCAATAAAACCAATTATAATCAAATCTGGATTAATAGATTTCAACTGCAAGAGCTTTGGCGTAAAATTGGAGTCACCAATACTTGTATCAATTCTTTTAACAACTTCTAAGTTTAACTTTGGTGCAAGATTCTGGATAAGATCTGCTGTTGCTTGAAAGTATGGATCTTGATCAAATAATAAAGCGATTTTCTTAAACTTTCTTTCAAGCATATCCTGCAAAAGTGTCTTTACTTCATTTTCATGATTGTACCACGTAGAAAAAACATAGGGATATTGATCTATATTTTTCTTGTAGATTGAAGGAACAGCACTTGCAGAGATGGTAAAGATTTTAGCTTGATCCAAAATCGGCAGTACCCCTCTAAAACTATCTAGCCAAGTAGGGCCGATTAAATAATCAACTTTATCAATTGTTACTAGTTTTTTTATTGCACTAACTGATCCAAGGTTTGAGCTTTTAGTATCTTCACAAATAAGTTCAAGTTTTTTCCCATCAATTCCTTTAGTAGAGTTAACATCTTCAACTATAAGTTTTAGAGCGTTTAGTTCACCATTACCCCAGGCTGAGCCAACACCTGTCAGGCTAAAAGCACATCCAATTTTAATTCTTTGAATATCTTCTGCAAAGGCCACACTATTGATAATTAATAGGCAGCAAAAAATAAAAAGTTTAAGCATTTTCATCACGCAGCTTTTGGGGGCAATGATCTTGAAAAATGATGACGACAATTTTTTGAGCAAGTTCTATTAACAGAATTTTTTTCTAAACACTTATTACAAACAACTGTTGGGGTAGCACACTGCTCACAGTTAAAATGAACATTACCAGGATCTCCGCAATGCGGGCATAATTTGTATTTTTTTGAAGGCAAAAGATTAGAATCTACAGCAACTCGATGATCAAAAACGAAGCACTCTCCGTTCCAGTAACCGTTGGGAAATTCTTCTAGATATTTTAAAATACCGCCGTTAAGTTGATAGACGTTTTCATAACCTTTTAACTTCATATCCAAGGCAGCTTTTTCACAACGAATACCACCAGTGCAGTACATCAATATAGGTTTATCTTTTGGTAAGTCAGCTTTATCTACATAGTCTTTAAACTCTGTAAACTTATCAATCTGCGGATCTATTGCACCTTTAAACATTCCAATTGCAGTTTCATATTTATTTCGAGTATCAATTAGAACAACTTCTTCCTCTGCAATCATCCGATGCCATTCTTCGGGGTCTATATGAGAATTATCTTTTCCTGACCCTTTTGGCTTTATTGCTTCGTCGAAAGTAACAATTTCATTTTTTATTTTTACTTTATAGCGTTTAAACGGCCTTGAATCTGAAAAGCTATCTTTAAAAACCACTTCTTCAGTTCCAGCTAAATCAAGAATGGTTTTTTTAAATTTTTCAATTTCATCTGTTGGGCCAGCAATGGTTCCATTTAAACCTTCCGGAGCTAATAAAATCAATCCACAAAAATCTGGGTTTTCTCCAAACTGTTCTAAGGCTAGGCGCCTGCGCTCAAGCTCTGCTGAGTCAACTTGTTGAAAGTAGTATACTGCAACTATATGAAATTTCTGGGTCATGTTGAAATGAGGATCTCACAGCCAAAAAACTTTTTCAAGTTCATAGCTACAGCTAGCGGCATTTGGAATCTGAGCTTTTCCGTTAGCTGGAGCATTTTTAAAACATGTAAACTCTAGCTTTCTTAGGACTATATTTTTTGCGCTGTAGATATTACTCAAGTTAAATACCTAATCCTATAAGTCCTTTAACTATCTATAATAATTATTTTTTTCTTAGCAGCTTTAAACTTATAATCATTATAAATCTTCATGTATTAGTATACATTCTATCATCGAAACAACATAATATTGGTGGATTTTAAAATTACTAAGGAGTACTTAAGATGCACTCAGATAAAGCAATACCACATGCGCTACTTTATTCAGTTGAATCTAAAATGCAACGTGCCGTAGAAAGAGCAGTTGATAAAATGAGAGATACTCACACGTTATCTGGGGAGATTACTATAAATCCAGAAGATGGGCATCAAAAAGTAGATACATCAAAAATGTCTATTACTTTAAGAGATGACATTAAATTAAATCAATTCCAAGTTCCTCGTGTAAAACAATCTATCTACCATTGTGCTTTGTCTGGGCATGCCACAGCAGAGCACCAAGCATTAGCAGATTCAATTATTGCAGAACTAGCAGAACAGTTTGATTTAAGCGTAGAAAAATTTAATTTTTTAAGATTTAAGACTCTTCCTGCTTTTACATTTTTTGTTCTTAGTGATTCTGTCCAAGTTGTTTTTCGTGATCGGCCTTCTCCAATGCTTCCCACCCAAGGGCATCCCACTCTAGATTCTAAAGAAATATTCACCAGAAAAGATCCTGGCTTATTTAGTCACATGTCGTTTGAACCAAAACCAGTTGATCTTTTTATTTTTGATAAAGAAGAACTTGGAAAAGAAATTTTTCCTAACCCACTACGAAAAATTAAAAAGCCTAGAGAATTTAAATTGCTTGCTTCTTCTCAAAAGGAGGTTTTTACAGACCCCGAGAGAGGAAGATTTCAAAAGCCATATATTGGTGAATTTACTGAAAGTGGTGCAAAAAGAACATTTCCTGATCTTTCTTTAACTGCTGATCCGTCAACTGGTGAAGCATTAGATGCATCTATTTTTGGAATCACATTCGAACAAAATGTTGAAACTATAAGACGATCTTTTCTTAAACTAGCTGAAACTTATCCTCTTAAATCTATTTCATTTTCAATAGAAATTAATAAGGGTGATGTTGTTTCAGTAAAACCGCAATTTATTGGAGACGCTCAAGCTACATACACCCCGTCAACTGAAAGTGCCGAAAAACTTGAAGATGTACTAGGCAAATTTGCAAATGATCTTAGGCTTTCACTTAAATTGTCAAGTTTAATTGGAAAAATGACAAATGCTAGACTCTCTCTTGAATTTGCACCTTCAGCAATTGATCATGTGGTAAATTATACTTTAAAATCAGAAGCGGTTACTCCTAAGAAGTAAAATTTGCTTCTTAGTTTCGCTTTAAATTATTAGAAAGGGTCTCATTAGTATTTAAATCTTATTTCTTGATTAATAAGATCTACTTTAACATGCCCTCCTTTTTTAAGTTTACCGAATAGTATTTCATCAGTTAAAGGATCTTTAATCTCTTTTTGAATTATTCGTGACATTGGGCGAGCCCCAAGTAAAGGATCAAAGCCTTTCTTGGCTAACCAGGATTTTGCAGCCTTAGAAAGTTCAAAGCTAATTTTTCTTTCTCCAAGTTGCCGCTCCAATTCTGCTACAAATTTGTCAACTATTAGCTCAATAACATCTTCTGGTAATGATTCAAAATATATTATCTCATCCAAGCGATTTCTAAATTCTGGTTTGAAAAGTTTTTTTATTGCCTCGCTTTGATTGCCGCCAACTTTTAAATTACCAAAACCAATAGATGCAGATCTTTCTGAGCCTGCATTTGTGGTCATAATAATTATTGTATTTCTAAAATCTGCTTTCTTACCATGAGAATCTGTTAACATTGCATCGTCCATAACCTGAAGCAAAATGTTAAATATATCGGTGTGGGCTTTCTCAATTTCATCAAGCAGTAGAACACAATAAGGATGTTTTCTTACTAAATCTGTTAGCTGACCACCTTCTTCATATCCAACGTAACCTGGAGGGGCGCCAATTAGCCTAGCTACTGCATGCTTTTCCATATACTCGCTCATATCAAAGCGATGAAAAGCGATTCCTAATTCAAAAGCTAGTGCCTTAGCTAACTCTGTTTTTCCGACGCCGGTGGGTCCCGCAAACAAGAAAGATCCTACTGGGCGGCCTTCTGGCTTAAGGTTTGCCCGGCTCCTTTTAATTGCTTGAGAGACTGCTTCAACAGCTTTGTCTTGACCAAAAACTCTATTTTTAATGTCTTTGGCTAGGCTTTTTAATTTTTCTTCATCATCAGAATCAACAGCCTTTATTGGAACTCTGGCTATTAAACTTACCACTCGTTCAATATCCTTTTCTGTTAACTTAGTTTTTCTTTTGTTTTTTGCTAATAAATTATTTGCTGCACCTGCTTCATCAATAACGTCTACAGCTTTATCTGGTAAAAATCTATCATTTATGTGTTTTGCAGAAAGTTCAGCAGCAGCTTTTAAAGCGCTTTTTGAATAAACAACTTTATGATGCTCTTCAAATCTACTTTTAAGCCCTTCTAAAATTTTTACAGTTTGGTCGATACTTGGTTCACGTATTTCAATATTAGAAAATCTTCTAACTAACGCGCGATCTTTTTCAAAGTTCTTCTTATAATCTTCATAAGTGGTACTACCAATGATTCTAATTTTTCCTGAGGATAACGCAGGTTTTAATAAGTTTGCTGCATCCATAGCACCAGTACCAGTTGCACCAGCACCAACTATTTGATGAATCTCATCAATAAATAATATTGGTCTTTTTTGTTTTGAAAGTTCCTTAACAACTTTTTTAAGTCTTTCCTCAAACTCGCCTCGATACTTTGTTCCAGCAATTAAGGTGCCAACATTCAAAGATAAAACACTTGCTTGTTTTAAAAATTCTGGCACATCACCTTTAGCTATCTTTTGTGCTATTGCGCTTGCCATTGCAGTCTTGCCAACTCCCGGGTCTCCAAGAAAAAGTGGATTATTCTTTTCCCGCCGGCACAGAATTTTGAGCGTGCGCTCAATTTCTTCCTCTCTTCCAATTACAGGATCTAAAAGGCCTTCACGAGCTTGTTGAGTTAAGTCGTCTGTTATTTTAATAAGCACTTTTGAGCGTAAGCTGCCGGATTGAGCTTCTTCCTCAAACTCCAGTTCATCTTCTAACTCTTCATCTTCAAAAACGTAATCTATTTCAGTGCCTTTTGTGATGCCATGAGCAACATAATTAATCACATCTAATTTAGTTATTTCTTGTTTCTCTAAAGAATAAGTGGCATAGGAATCTTCTTCTGAAAATATTGCAACAAAAACATCTTTGGCTTCAATAATCTCTCTTCCAGATGAGTGAACTTGCATTACAGCAGTTTGTAAAACTCTTTGAACTGATGGGGTTTGCTTAGGCTCAAATCCTAGTTCTACTTTTTCATTAATAGTTGGAATTTCTTCCTTAAATGAAACTTCTAAATCTTTTCTAATTTCATCAATTTTGCCGCCACAGTTTTTAATTATTTCAATAATTTTTTCATCAAATAATAGTGCGTAAAGTAAATGCTCAATGCAAAAAAATTCATGCTGCCTGCTTTGCGCTTCTTTATATGCCGCTTCAATAGTATAAGCTAATTCTGTACTAAACATTAAGCTTCCTCCATGGAACACTTTAAAGGAAAACCATTGGATGTGGCCAGATCATGGACTTTTAAAATTTTTGCTTCAGCAATTT
>JAGRAS010000110.1 GCA_020434465.1 Bdellovibrionales bacterium
ATGCAATGTAATCTGTTCTTAATGGAAAAGTTGAAAGGTTAGAAATCCCTAATAACATCCATGAAAGCAAGATAATACCAAATGTTTTATCCTTCCAAACTAAAGAAAGTCTATTTAGAGGATTGATGCTGGTTTTTACAAGTTTATTACTTGGTATTTTGTAGGCTGAAAATGAAGCTGCTAAATAAAACAGAAAATAAATAATTGGAATTAATCTAAAGCCACTTATATTGTCACCTAATAAAAAACTAATAAATACTCCAGTAATAACCTTAGAAGTTAAGCCTAACAAAAACATTTTGCTATAAGATAAACCAATACTATGACTTGGGCTGTTTTGCTGCCAAAGAGTGGCAATAAGCGGAGGGCTGCAAGCTGGAAAAATTGCTGAAAGACCTACACCAATAAGAAATAATTCAAGTGAATTGCCGAATGCAATAAAAAGCATTCCAATTGCACCAATTAAGTATAGTAAGGAAAGTGCTTTAGAAATTCTAATTTGAAAAGCTGATAAAATAGTCAGCATAAAAGGAGACAGAAAAAAGAAAAAAAACGCAGATGAGGCAATAAAGCTTTTAACCAAAGAGCCAGCAGTAAAGTATTGCACGGCAATTAATAGCCAGATAGTCCATGCTTCATCCACAGGCATAGTAGTGATAAAGCGAACTAGCTCCCATTTTTTCATAGAATTGAAAGCTTTTTCTTTAAGTGCGGGGCTCATAATTAGTTAAGATGTTTTCTATTCAGCTGGTTTCTTACGACTATCTTTAACTTCTGATCTTTTTCTTTTATCATCAAGCATTTTTGCCTTTGCTCTTTTGGAACGTTTAGATTTTTGCCTGCGAATTTTTTCTTTTTTTTGTATTTCAATCGAATGTTCTTTATTAAGCTTAGCATCGATTTTTAAACAAAGTTCCCTACGGGCAAAAAATCGATTTAAAGCCCGTGATCTTTCCTGCTGGCACTTTACCTCAATACCTGTCGGTTTATGTTTTAAGTAAACACAAGAAGCTGTTTTATTGATTTTTTGACCACCTTTTCCTGAACCACGTATAAATTTTTCTATTAGATCTGACTCTTTAACTCCAAGTTTTTCCATTAATTTGGCAAGTTGACGCTCTTTAGCAAGGCTGACCCCAAATTTATTGTTACTTAGCATATTCATCATTATTTATATTCTTTTGCCTAAAATGCATAGAATAAATGTTCAAACTTATGCAACACAAGCGAAAATAAGGCCCATAAGACATATAGATATAGTTTTTTACAGGTACAAAATGAGAGCAAGTACAGGCGTAAGCCCAACAGCTAAAGAGGTTGCTGAGGTAGTTGAAGCTGCTGAAGCCGCACAGGCTGGTGGTGCTGATGAACCATTAAAAGGTAGCAAAATACCAAAATTACCCCTCGATCTTCCAGGGCGAATATTAAACAGTAGGCTAGATGTACTTATGCAAGCCTTAGAAATGCTTATTGATGGTGCGCAAAGAAATATTGGTAGAGGCACTGGAAAACCAGGTGATTATTTTGATGAAAGAATGAAGCAACAGGAAGCTTTAGCTAAGGCAGCAAGTAAAGCTAATAACACTCCTAAAAAAATAGAAAATCAAACAAACGATGAAGTGTCTGCAACTACTAAAAAAGAATCGGAAAATAAAAGTGAGGAAGCAGATTTAGCACCTGAAGAAGAGGATAAGCGCGATCAGAGGATTCTTAAAGCTTGGGAGTCTGTCTGGGAAAACTTAATTTCAGGAGGACATTCACCTGAGGCTTTAAAGCTTGCTGTTAGGATATATAGTACTAATGAGAGTGCTGATTTTTCTTGCTCAAAGCAAAGTGATTTAATGATCCGTGCTGATATAATTGGCTCTCAGCATGACTCAAATGTTTTATCACCAAAATATGTAGATGATCGATTTAAAGAACAAGTTAACTCCGCTTATGAAAAAGAGCTTGATGAGTTTCAGAGAGGTATTGATCGCTTAGTAGTTTCAGCTAATGATATCAAACCAATCAGTCAGATAATAGATTATACAATGGCAGGAATTAGAAAGCTAAGGCTAGATAATAAGCGTACAAATTCTGAAAAAACACTTGCTTTAGAAAATATTAAAAACGCAGCAGTAAGATTTGCAAGGTCTTATTCTATAGAAGATTCGCTTGATGAGGTTTTAGAAAAGGGGCAATCCTTAATTGAAACCATTAAAGAAAATTCAGGTATAGAGATTAAAGCCTTTGAGCAACTTTAAGCTTTTAAAAAACCTTTTTCCTCAATTTAAACAGCTAGTTAATAAACACTTTTTTTAGAAGCAAATTCCTAAAAGTTACAGATATGTTTTAAAGGCTAAATCTATAATTTTTTAGGTGTTTCTATGGTTTCTGCCTCGGTTGATAAAGGAAAAAAACAAAGTCCTAAAACTTCTGCTACAGATGAAGCACAAGATTTTGCTATTGCAAGCTTAGAATCTTCTTTTTCTCCAACTGATAGTGACAAGTTACAATCCAGGCTAGATCAAACTTCCGCTGTTAAAAAAAATCTTAGCAAGCCACAATCAAATGAAAATCAAACGGAACGACTTGCTAGACTAAAAAGCCTTAATGCCAATCAGGATCAAAGAACACGTGCCCATGAAAGCCGTTTAGAGCAGATAAGAGCTTTAAGGGACAATTCTTCACCCTGGCTAAGAACTGTAGCAGGTACACTAGCAGAAGGGATTGATAAGACTTTAAAATCAGTACTCGGTAAAATTGCTGTAGAAGTTGTTTCTAGACCAGCTCTTTATTTTTGGGAACGTGCTGCAAATATGCCAACAGCTATAGCCTCCAGGATACATTTTAGTGCAAGAAGAAGAGATGAATTAAGATCTCATGTAGCAGAAAGAAAAATTAAAATACACGAACGTTTAGAAAACTTGCGTGAAAGGCTTGATGGTGTTTCTGCTGAACGCAGAGAAGTTTATGCAACTTTTTGGATTAAATTACTCGCACTAGAGGCAGTTCAAAACAGATCTAGAACCGCTAAGTGGGTTGGAAATAAAATCAATAAAGGTATTACGGCAATAAGAGAGAGAAGCCAAGTTAAAAGCGGATTAAAAATTGAAAGATGTAAACTTTCATTTATGAAAGATGCTTATCAGAGAATCTCAAGTACAGATGTTGATCCTGAGACTAAAAAAGCAATGCACAATTCCCTGCATAAAAAAGGAGTTGAAATTGCCAATCGCTTACAGGATGCAAAAACCACTCAAGCAAAAGCTTTTGTTGTAAAAGTTGCAAAAATTGAAGTAGGACATTTAGTTGGTGAGCTCTTACGAGACGTTAAAAAGCTTGAAAAAGTTCAAGATAAGAGTCGTGTAAGAGAAGAAAAGCTTGCTAGAAAAGTTTCAGGGCTTTTAGATTTAAAAGATAGAAAAGCTATGCTGAGCAGATTCGACGAAGCTAAAAAAACAAAAGACGCTGCATGTAATAAGGATAGTACAATTGAAGATAGACTAAAGGCATATCAGGAATATGAAGAGGCCTTAAACAAGATTAAGGCTGAATTCTCTGGATTACTAGAAGAGCAACGAAAAGTAGATAGGCAGGATTTTTTAAGATCTAAAACTGTAGCCCATGTAGGCTTAGAAAGCTTATCTTTAGGACTTTCTCGTGGGCTAACAACTTTAGCCTTAAAAGAAAATATAAAATACAAAGTTGTACAAAGCCTTAGCATGGAAGAGTTAGAATTGGTTTTAGATGAAATTAAAGACCGAGGATTAGATGTTTTAGATGAAAATGGGAATGAAATAGATATTGATACTTTATCAGAGCTAATTAGAAATTTAAAACTTGGGCAAGAAACTGATGATCAAAAAATGAAACTTACTCTAGAGAATGGCGATGAATACGGAATAATTACAAAAGCAATGCAAGTTGCAGCTAGTAAAATTGAAGAAATAGTAGAATTTTAAAGGTCAAAAATGGAAAAAGAAACAGAAAATCAAGAGTTGATGGAAGTAGAAGAAGTAGAAAAATTTATGAATGATTTTTTACATGACTTAGAAATTCTTAAAGAACTAAATCAAATCTGTGATCAAGAAACTGCTGAGTATGATCTTTTGGCTGAAGAACTAGTAGAGCATGAAGCCTCTAGTTTATATATCTCTGAGCAAATCTTAACTGAAGCTGATATTGCCTTAACTGAATTAGAAAAAGAGGTTTAAGACCCCAGTTTTATTAAACTATTAGCTTTTTTCTGTTCTTATTGAAAATGAAACATTTTTGCATTAAACTAATCTAATGGAATGGGCACAAGAAATGCTTAAAAGTTCGGAATTATTTAAAAGTACTTTATTGAAAAGTACGAAGTCAGATTATCTGGCAATAATACTTTCTGTCTTGTGTATGATTCATTGTATTGGGCTTCCTATACTTATAGCATTTGCACCCTCACTTAGCCTTGCGCATGGTGAGTATACACACTTTATCTTTTTTATTTTTGTTACAGCTTTTGCAATTTATTCATTTGCTCGCGGATACTCGATTCACAAAACTCTTTACCCAGTTAAATTAGCAATCTTAGGCTTAGTTCTAATTTTTCTTGCAATCTTTGCACCGCATATACATTTTTTAAATATTTTCACACTTGAAAATCTTCTTACTACTATAGGCGGAATAGTTTAAATATACGCTCACCTTTTAAACATAAAAGGCTGTCGGTGTAGTTGTTGTAATTAGTAGCTGGTTCACACTAAAAGCCATCTTAGCTTATTTACAACTTCTTTCTTAATTTCAATTAAAATATCTTTTTTTCTGCCCTCGGCAAATTCAATGTGATTAAATAGATTCTTTAGGTAGCCATTAGCCCACCTTACTGCTTGTTGCTTTGTTTCTTGATCCGCAAACCGTACGATCCTAACAACCGCATCAAATGGATTTGAATAAACACTCACATCAAAAAATTCATCCATCTCTGGTATTTTAACTAATGCTGGATCTAATGCTTCTGATAAAAATGAAAACAAGTCCTCTAAACTTGGGGTATAGGCTAAAGCTTCACAAGTGGTATCTCGTACAATGCGTTCTTCATGTAAAAGCGCAGGTTTAAGCAGCGATCTAGCACTACTGTTGTCAATTACTGATGCTATTCCCTGTAATAAATAAACTGTCTCAGGTCTTATCTCAGAAAAAGTTATTCTAAGAGATTCTTCATCTTGAGGATTATAGGAAAATTGATCTTCAGTATCCTCCGAAATAACTTGACTAGGCTTTTGTATTTCTAATAAAAGCTCAATTAAGGATGTATATTTTTCTATAACACCATCCTGAGGCCCCCCAATAATGCCGAGTGCCGATAATGAAAGTAGTTTAACGTCTTCATTTTTATCGCTTAGCAGTGCAAATATTTTCTCTGTAGCATTTTTAGCTCTTCTGCCCAAAGCCATAAGCCCCTTAAGTGCTAATTTTTTAATCTCAAGTTGGTCGTGATCTAAAAGTGTTATTAGTTCGTCAACGATCCCTGGTGCAATACGATCTAAAAAGGCACTGATTTGCTTGGGGTAAATTTCTGCCGTACTTGAGTACCCATCTAATAAATAAATCGCACCAGCTTTAGGAATTAAATCATCACTAAGAATAGCTGTTTTAATTTCTAAAAAACCTTGGTTCTCTTGCTCGAAAAATTGAAGAAAAGCTTTATGACAGTAGTTATAAACATAGGTACTGTCCCAACGATTGACTAGCGACTTATCAATTCTGTCTTTGCCAAGACCAAAAATACCACAGTCTCTAATCATCATTGAAGGGTTAAAAGTAACTCCTTTATCATAAGTTGCTTGCACAATGTAAAAACGACTAAGGTCAGTTATTTGCTCCCCATTTAACAGATTAAATAAAGTTTGAGTCTGTAGTTCAGTTAATGTTGTTTCGCATAAATTTGATTGCGAAATACCAAGTATCGCACATTCCTTTCTCAGCAAATCAGATTCATCTTTAACTTTTTTGCAAGCAATTTTTAAAAGTTGATTAATAATGGACGGGTGTTTTCTGGTTAACTCCCTTAAGGTTCCG
>JAGRAS010000111.1 GCA_020434465.1 Bdellovibrionales bacterium
AACTAAGCTTTCTCATATCGTGCGAAGAAATACATCACTCAAGAATATCAGAGAAAAGCTATTTGTACGCTAAGAATCTCTTAAGATACTAAAATAAATAGTAAAACTAAGTTAGTAAGCGGTGACTAAAGGCACAGAATACTAAAGCTGCGTGTTTAGAGCAGCTCTTTCACGGCCGACTTTAGTATTTGAATCAGGTATTGGAGGTATTTATGTATAAGAAATCTTTTTTCAAATTTTTGCTAGTATTAGCGTTTATTTTACCAGGATCTGCGTTAGCAGGTGGTGTAGAAAACTTAGCCAGTGTTGATGTTGCCCCATCTATTGCAATTGCAGGGCTTGATCAATCATTTGAAGTGACTTTAGTTGTCGAAGGTGGTGAATATAATGAACCTTTGCTTATGTTCTATCAGATACTTGAGGTAATTGCTCCAGGAGGATCTGCTAGCTATATAAATCTTGAAGATGTTGAAGTTACTATACCGGCAGAATTAAATGGTATTGTAGATCAAATGACACCATCAATTGATAGAGTGCCTTTTTCATTAAATGCGCCAATCCCAGAAGGAAATTATACGTTTGTGTTTAAAAATGCTCACCCAAATTCATCAGCTGGTGGTTATGCTGGCTATCAATTCTTGGTTGGTTTTTCTCCAAGTCAGGGAGATTCGAGTAGTTATGTAGCGAGCAATTTTTACTTTTCAGTTAATGCAGATTTAGGAGAGGGCAATAAATTTGATGCACCTGAAGTAACGTTAAATAAGAAAAAAACTTCAGCAACTGTGGATTGGTCAAATTCAGCTTATGCTGAAAGCGCAAATAGATTTGATTTAGAAGTTGCAAAGAAGAGTGGAAAAATTGTTAAAACCTATTCTGATTTAAGTTCAGATGATTTAAGCAAGGCCATCAAAAAGAAAGTATTTAAGAAAGGAAATACAAAGAAATTCAAGGTAAGAGTTAAAGCTTATTTTGATGATTTAGAAACTGAAAGCGAGTGGAGTGAATACGTAGAGTTCAAAATTAAAAAGAAAAAGTAAAAAGAAAATGCCCCATGCTTGTCCTCAGTAGAGTTTTACTCTACTGAGTTTTTTATTATAACCCTAATCGCTTGCTTCTAGGTAATGGTCTCTCGAATGTTCTTCCATCGTCATATCCTTTCAAATAGGCTTCAATGGTGTCCTCTGAGATTGAGCCATAGCCAGAAAGAAGAATTTTATTTTGTCTGTCTTCGATATCGTTTTTTAAACCCGCTTGGCGGCCTTCCATATAAGCTCTTTTGTTAAATTTTGCTCCATCAAGAAGTATCTCTGCATCAGCAGGAATTAAGGACGAGCCAACTTGAACTACCATAGTAAATATCCAAAAAGTTTAATTTGATGGAATCATTAAGCAAATTCTTAGTCAAGTTTATGCTTGTTTTGTAAAAGTTTAGTTCGTCTAGAAAGTCTTAAACTTTCTTTTATTTATAATAGTTTTCTGTATTATGCTTTAGTTATGGATACTGAAATTTTGGCGAAAGTAAAAAAACCTGGGGAGTCAGGGAATTCCGTACCTGTTTATTCTCTTGAAAGTTTTGGCCGCCAACTTGTTACTTTTAGAGGATCTAGTCTTCTTAAAGAAAAACTCGAGCTTGTTGGTTTACAATCAAGCTTAACTGCAAGTCAAAGAGCATACCCTTATAATAGAGATTCAGAAAAAGATAAGATCATTCGTGATGTCATAAGATATTTTGGTTTTGGTGATACAGTAGAGTTTACTGAATATTGGCCTCAAAACAGTTTGGAGCAAAAGATCAAGCAACAAGCAGTAGTTCTTGGTTTTCTACAAACTAGGAGCGCTTTTGTAATGGTACTCTTAATTGGTGATAAGCCACGCGCAGTACGTTTAAATCCTGATGAGTATTCAGGCAAGCCCGGTAAAGTTATTAAAGCAAAAAAAATTGAATTAGATACAAAAAAAGCTGCTGTAAAAATAAGTCTAAAACCCGCTGGTAAAAGCTTTTATCCAAAAATTTTAATTCAAAAAAAGAAGTTTTGATTTTCTATTTAGTAAACAACATTATAAAAAACATATTAAGACATAGTTCTAGTGTAAGGGAAAAAGGAAAATAAAAACATGTTTTTACCTGATACTAATTAAGATCAGGTTTTTTAGTTAACTTACCTTGTTTTGCTACATGGCGATGTTAGGATTTCGCCACACTTTACTCAAACCATACTATGCGAAGCTTTGTCATTTACAGTTTCTTTGCAGTAATCCTTTTTGCTATTTTTTCTGCTGCCTATTCAAATTTAGTTCGAGATTTAAGTTTAGATATTATTTATGGTGGATTTGCTAACACCAGAGCAAAAATTAGTTTTTATATTGATTTTCTTGATAAGCTATCTCAGCTTAAGCTAAGCCCTGATGGTATATATAGATTACCAAAAGATTCTGAAGAAAATATTGATCGAATAAAAGTTGATGTAGATTTTAAAAGAAAGCTAAATGAAGTTTGCAAATGGAATTATCCTTCCAAAGGAAAGCTTTCGTTTATTGATGTGAGTGAAGATGTTGGATTGGGTATAAAAGGCTCATGGAAAGGCTTGGCTGTTGAGGATTTCAATAATGATGGTTTTTTTGATTTTATTGTTGCTAATACCTATGGAGCTTCAAAACTTTTTATAAATAATGCTGGCAAAGGCTTTGTTGAATCTAATTGGGGATTAGAAAAAACAGTACAAGCTTATACGATTTCTGCTGCTGATTATAATTCAGATAATTTTATTGATATTTTGATCACACAGCCGTTTGATTATCCAATGCTTTTAAAAAATAATTTTGGCAAGGGCTTTATTGACGAAAGCTCAAAGCTTAAGTTGAATCTTAATTCAGAAACTTTGAATGCAACCTGGCACTCAACTTGGTCTGATATTGATAACGATGGGGATCTAGATTTATTTTTGTCACAGTGGGCAGATCCTGGAATTACGGGTGAAGAGCTAGGGGAGAAAAAACCTCAAAATTCAGCATTGCTGATTAATCAGGATGGTTACTTTGTTGATGCAAGTCAAAAACTTCAAATTTCTGATGTGATAAATGGTAAAAACTTTGTTTCTGCTGCTTTTGGTGATTTTAATCGTGATGGTTTTCAAGATCTGTTTTTATCTAGTTTTTCACGTGGGCAATCCAAATTACTACTAAATGATAGCGGAAAAAAATTTCATTTAACTTCAACAAGCATTACTGATCCTGGTTTTACAACAAGTTTTATTGATATTGATCATGATGGGCAGTCAGAAATCTTTCAATCAGGTAATGCTCAGTTAGCTCACGTAATTGATGGGGTTAATAATACCCTGAAAACAACCGCACTAAATAAGATCTGGAAAGCTGATAATATAAATAGTTTACAAGCTATCCCAAGCTATTTCTTAGAAGCATGCGGAATAACAACTTTAGGAGCCGCAATTGGTGATGTGAATAATGATGGCTGCTATGACTTTTATTTTGCAACAGGAAATCCTGAACAAGATTTCAACTTACCAAATCTTTTTTATTTAGGTGTTGAAAAAAGTGGGCTGTGTTCATTGGAATCTAGTCTTCCAGTGAGTCCTAGTGAAGTTTTTGCGGATTATGCCAAAACACAAGGAGTGGTATTTTTTGATTTTGATAATGATGGAGATCAAGACTTGCTAATGGCAAATAGTGGTCTTTGGGAGGGGCAAGAAGGGAAATTGAAGTTTTTTAAAAATGAACTTGAAAATAAAGGAAGTTGGTTAGGAATTCGTTTACATAGTGCTGGCAAAAACACATTCGCTGTAGGAGCGGAAGTTATAATTGAGTTTATTAATAGAGATGGAGCTCGCTTGCAAAGAAGGGCTTTAATTAATAACAAAACTGGATTTGGCAGTGCTCCTTATTTAGCATTTGTTGCATTTGGAGATGATCTAAAGAAAATTGAGCGCTTAATTGTTCGATGGCCGGATGCGCTTACAAAGACTTATCAAATCCCTAAGTTAAATTCTTATATTGAAATAAATGAACAAATTTGAATTTTTAAGGAGTTAATATGAAAAGTATTGCTATTATCGGATCTAGTATTTCTGCATTAATGGGAGCATCTTATCTGAAGCAACGTTTCCCAGATTACGAGATTTCAATTATTGGAAATCGAAACAAGCCACAACCTATAGTGGGCGAATCCTTGACAGAATATAGCTCGCAATTTCTTAGGCGTATTGGCTTATTGAAATATCTTGAAGAACAACATTATCATAAATATGGATTAACATTTTACTTTAAAGAAAAAATTGAGAATCCAAAATGCCAAAGATACTCGATGCATGAAGCTTTGGCAATTCCACCATTGCCTTCAAATCAAGTAAACAGATTTGAGCTTGATAAAGCTTTATATGAATTAGCTTTAAGTCTTGGCGTAAAACATGTTGATGATAGAGTCACTTCAGTTTCTAAAGAAAATAATAAGTGGACCCTGGCTTGCAGATCCCCTGTTAATTTTCTAAACGCTGATTACTTAATTGATGCATCTGGAAGAAATAGGTTTCTTACAAATAGATTTAATTTAGATCAAAAAGTCCCGTATCAAAGATGTTCTTTTTGGTTTCGATTAGCAAATTTTGATAGGTCGATTTTGAAAGACTTAGAGCTAGTTAAGCCACCGCAATATGGTTTTGATTCTTATTATGTAACACATCACTTTTTTGGTAAAGGCAGTTGGACTTGGTGTATTCCGCTTAAGTCTAAAGACTACGAGGATTTAATCTCTGTTGGGGTTGTTTGGAGACCTGATGTTAATGATATGAATATTAGAAATGTAGATCAGTTTATAGATTATATGGATACAGAGCACCCTGTTTTAAGTAATTTTGTTAAGAGTGGTGAGATAGTAGATACTAATCTTTACACAAATTACTTGTATTCTTCCTCTCAAGTTTATTCTGAAGATAGATGGTTTTTACTTGGTGATGCAGGGTATGCAGTAGATCCCTTGTATAGCACTGGAATTGTGATGTCATCTATTCAGTCTGAACAAATAGGAAGCTTAATAGAGAGTGATTGTTGCCCGAAGTTAACTAGAGAGTTCGATGATGTTTTTAGAACGACAAAAGATTCAATACAACTTGAGATAAGCAGATTATATGAAGTTATGCATGATCCATATCAAAGTAGTTGGAGAATGCACTTTAGTTCCTTGTATTATTTTTATTTTCTTTTTCCTCTTTGGATGACTGGGGCTCATCATACAAAAGGAGCTGCTGCATGGATGTCTAATCTAATTAAATCTGGTCGTGAGAAGGTAAACACTATGATAGCACTTCTTGGTCCTGCTTCTGAGCGACTTGGAAGATTACCTGCTGAGGAAATAAAGAATATCTATGGAATAACGGTAAACTGGGATTTGCATGTTGAGGATCCTAAAAAAAATGCAGAGTATATCGCAACTATGCTACGCAGATTTGCTATTTTTCGTTATAAAATACTTAGACATGCAGCTTATAAAAATTGGATAACTCACTTTAAGTTTATTCTTCAAGATCTGCTAATAAGTGGAATGATTACCCTCACGAAAAGAGGTAAAGCATTTCCTAATGGCGTTGAGAATGCAAAAACTCTTTTTAAAGTACTTCCATTAATTGAAGAAAAGAAAATACGTACAAATAATCAAGTTAAGAAAGCTGCATAATTCAATAGGCGTACATTAGTTACTAGGGCAGTATCTTCCTGGAGAAATTATATTCTGAGGATCGATTGAGTCTTTTATTGTTTTTACAAGTTCCCAGTATGGCTTGTTTTGTTTTGTGATTTTTTCCATTGAATTAATACTTACTCGGTAAGGAGGGTAACCATTTGCAATGCATTCATTAAACAAGGTTTCATAGCACTCATGAGCACGTTTAACTTCTTCATTGGAGCTTCTGTCATAAAAGATTGGCACAGTGCAGCTAAAAGCTCTTGGAGTTACGCTTGTAAAAGCTAGCGCCGTCTCAAAGTCGTAAAATTTAATCACATTATCAACAAGAGAGTA
>JAGRAS010000112.1 GCA_020434465.1 Bdellovibrionales bacterium
TTCTAGTAGTAGTTTAGAAAATAAGATGAAATATGATAAAAAGTTAGTTTGGCTGAAAAATCGACATAAAAAATTAGATGAAGAAATTAACCTGTTTCGCACTAAGAATTACTTAACTCCTGATGATGAAATTACTATTCAAGAAATGAAAAAAGAGAAGCTTATTTGTAAAGATAAAATTCATAAACTAGCTGCAAACGCTTAGAACGAGCTAAAATCTTGAATTTGCTTCTGCAAATTCAATACGACACCAATTCTGATCTAAGCTATTTGGATAAATGAAAGCTTATCCCAGATTCGCTACTGGAATTTCTTGTCAGATCGAGTCTGTGCATAGTATTTTATTGAGATTAAAAAAGCTTAAAAATTAAGCCGCTCTTCTTCTAGTGCTTATTTTATGTTTTGCTCCATAAATTGCAGCTTTTGTTTTGCCTGGGTCAAAGCCTAAGTGTCTGCATATTGAAACAAACGAAAATATATATTCTTCATCTTCATCTTCGAAATAATCGATAGCTTCTTGTTTGAATTCTGCTTTTGAGTTGTAGTCCTCAATAGATCTTAGTATTATAGCTCTCATAAGTTCGCAAATAGGGTCATAGCCCTTTCCGAGTAGATACGCTACATCCATTCCAGGTAAACTGCTTGAACTTCCCACAATTCCATCCTTTTAGTATTTATGTTGATTTTGCTTAAATTAACTGACACGAGGTTCTTTAAAGCAAAATTGTAATCCAATAAAAAAAGCTCTTACGGACAACTAATTTCGTTATGTGCTTGTGGCGTGTAAATGTGATGTAGAAAAAACGCAATAAAAACAGAATCTTGCGCTAGGATAGCTTATTAATTAAGCCTTTCCAAAACGAAATCAACAAGGGCTAAGAGATCAAAAAAAGTCTCAGACTCTTTATCTTCTATTAGTCTAAGAAGTTCATTAAGATCTTTCTTAGCTAGGTCTGCATACTCGATTGCAATAGATTTAGCTTTTGTGATCACAGCACTGCTTTTTAATTCAAGCAGTGCCTTTTCTATAAAGTCTTGATCGATTTCAGTTTCAGGTTGAAGAAGTCTTTTAGCTAGTTGACTATCAGATTCTAGCCATAAGACATTAACAATAGAAGGCTTTCGTTCTTGAATGTCAATTCCAGATTTTTTTCCAAGCAAATCTTCAGTTGATGTTACGTCAAGAATATCATCTAGTATTTGAAAAGCTATACCAATATTTTCTCCAAAGCTTGCAGCTATTTTTTCAATTTCTTCATTGCCAGCTACAATATGGGCAGCAGAAAAGCATGCTAGACGAAATAAAGAAGCTGTTTTCTTTTTTGCAATATTAATGCTTGTATCAACACTGTGAGTTGCGGCAAATAGCGGGGTTTCAAGGATTTCGCCTTCTGTAAGTTCAATACAGGCAGTTTCTGTAGCAGCCACAATCTGATCATCAAGTAAGGCACATAGGCTAAATGCTCTTACTAGTAGGAAATCTCCAGCTAACAAAGTACTAGACAAGCCGTATTTTAAGTATGGAGACTCTTTATGCCTTCTTAAAGGGGAGTTATCAATAATATCGTCATGCAGCAGGGTTGCCATATGTATAAGTTCAATTCCAGCTGCAACATCCAATAACTCTTGATTCGGTTTTTCCATGCCAAGAAGTTTTGCCATTAACAGGCAAATAACAGGACGTAAACGTTTACCGCCCAGCTCTAATAGGTAGTTTGGTATTTCTTCTAATAATCTAGCGTCTGATGTAAGTTTTGATTTTATTACTTCTTCTACCCCTTTTAAGCCACTTAGACGGTTTAATGCTTCTGTTATCCTTTCCTTAACAGGAATAGATTTATTATTATTTTGATTGTTATCTAAATCTTCTGAAGTTTTATTAGTGAGATTTTTCTTAACAGTTGTGTTTTCGGAGCTTGATGCTGTGCTCATACAAGATAAAAGATTTAGCTAATTTGGCTTATAATAATCTACTAAAAAGATGGCGTCCCCACGGGGATTCGAACCCCGGTCTACAGCGTGAAAGGCTGTTGTCCTAGGCCAGGCTAGACGATAGGGACACCTGTAAATTATTCAGCTTCTTTTGTTCAGCTAAAGATTTAGCATTCTAAATCTTCTTGCTTTAAGCTAAAAACGAACAAAAAAGCATATAAATATCTTGAATGACTTAACTAAATCAGAGAATTTCGTCAATAGTATATCAAAAATAATACAAAATAAGCTACATTTACTCAAAAATAGCCTGCTTTTGTCACCTTGTTGATGATGGAATCTGACTTTTGGGCGTGTTTTGATGAAAAATGGATAAGAAAGCTAAGTGTTAGAAGAAGCTGATTTACATAAGATTGCTGCTGAGCTTGGGCTAAGTTTACTTGGCTATGCTCCCGTTAGTGATTTAAAAACTGAGAGTAAACATTTAGACAGTTGGCAGCAAAGTAACTATAATGCTGAGATGGAGTATATGAGGCGAGATGCTTCATTATTTACAAATTTAGAAAAAATTTTACCAGACATTAAAACTATAATTACCTTCGCAGTTCACTATGATTATACAAAAAGAGATGAGCGGAAAACTGAACATGGACTTGTAGCAAGATATGCATGGGGCAGAGACTATCACCTGGTATTAAAAGAAAAATTAAATCTATTTATTGATAGAATACAATCACTATCTAAATCTAAAATTAGTGCAAAAAGTATTACAGATTCTTTCCCTATACTTGAAAGAGCTTATGCTGCTCATGCTGGTATTGGTTTTATTGGTAAAAACACAATGCTAATACAGAAAGGAAAAGGATCCTTTTTTTTACTGGGAGAAGTTTTATTAGATCAAGAGGTAGGTAAAACTGATGGACACAAGAGTTTTAATATTTTAAATCAAGAGAATCTCTCAAGTTGTGGAACTTGTGTGAATTGTCAAGAGCACTGCCCAACCTCTGCCTTTGTAGAAGATTACATATTAGATGCAAATAAATGTATCTCATATTTAACAATTGAAAAGAGGAGAATGTTTAATGATTGGCAAAGGGTTGCAATAGGAGAATGGATTTTTGGCTGTGATATTTGTCAGGATGTTTGTCCATTTAATCATACTTCACTGAAGATCGAAAAAAAACCACAAATGCATGAACTTGGAAAAAATGAGGGTGTTGGACAGCAGTTAAATATCAGGGGTCTTTTAAAAATTAGAACAAACAAAGAGTTTGAGACTGTATTCAAAGGAACTCCTTTACTACGTTCCAGAAGATCAGGCCTAATCAGAAATGGAATTTGTGTTGCTGTAAATACAGCTGCTGAAAGCCTTAGTGATGTGATTTTAGAATGTTTTGAAACTGATAGTTCAGAAATTATTCGTGCTCATGCAATTTGGGCTCTTGCAAAATTTTATAATAATGAAAAAACTGATAGTAGAAAAAAAATTAGTAAGCTTTTGGATAAAGCACTTAAAGATCCATCTGAAATTGTAAAAAACGAAGCTAAGTTGATATATGAATATTAACTGTAGATGTTAACACCAGATCTTACATACGCTGTCAGAACTTATTGGAAGTAGCACATTTTGCTGCATCAGTTCATCAGGGAACTGGCAGCATCTATCTGTTTCAATTTAAGCTACAGATAATATTTATTGACTTATTAAAGCTGGCTAGGGAAAAGCTAAATTTCAAGTAATAACTTTATGATGACAAAACTCGACGAACTCTGGAAAGCATTACTGATGATGAGCTTGTTTTGCTTACAAAATCTGCTGCTCCTAAATCAAGCAAACCAGTCTCATTTGTTTCTGTATCCGCAGCTGTAAGAATGATAACAGGAATTTTGCTTGTATCATTGTTACTTTGCATTTTTAATAAAAATTCTCTACCATCCATTACTGGCATCATTAAATCACAAAGAACTAAAGTTGGATTATGCTCGTAGACAGCATTTAGAGCAGCCAGTCCATTTTCAGCTTCGATTACTTCAAACATTTCTTTTTCAAGTAATAAAGCTAGGATTCTTCTAACATCTTCATCATCCTCAACTAGTACAACTTTGCTTTTTTGTATCTTATCTTTCGCAATTGGAGTCTGCGTAATAAATGACTTTTTACTTTTGCCTACTTGGTTAAAATCAGATTTATCTTCACTTTCTAAACTTTCTTCATTTGCTAAGAAGTAGGGTCTTATTTCTTCACAGCTAGTAAGTTTATTTTTCAGTCGTTCTGAGGCTGACTCTAATAATGTTTTATAGCCATTTCTTTTTGCATTTGAAGTGATTTCAGAGATCGGGGCTTTTGTTAATATTAAATTCTCAATTTCTTCCGTAATTTCTAAAAAGCTATAAATTCCAATTCTACTTTTATAACCACTATTATTGCAGTTTAAGCATCCTTGAGGTTCAAGAATTTCCTCTTTATCTATATTAAGTCCTGAAATTATATCTGCATGTTTTGCTAGATAAGTTTCGCTTGGTGCCGTTGAACAATCTGGACAAATTTTTCTGACTAGTCTTTGTGAAATGACTGCTGAGAGGCAAGAAGATAATACAAATGGGTCAGCGCCTATAGTTAAAAGTCTGCTTATAGCAGCTGGAGCTGAATTTGTATGTAATGTAGAAAGAACTAAATGCCCAGTTTGAGCAGCTTGCAATGCAATTTCAGCAGTTTCTTTATCTCTAATTTCACCAATCATGATTACGTCAGGATCTTGCCTTAAAACAGATCTGAGTGCTGACGCAAAAGTTACACCAGCAGCTTGGTTGATTTGTATTTGGTTAATACCAGGAACTCTGTATTCAATCGGATCTTCTACAGTTTCAATGTTGCTTGTTCCATCTCTTAGGCGATTTAAACAAGAGTAAAGAGTGGTTGTTTTTCCTGAGCCAGTTGGGCCTGTAACTAAAATTATTCTTCCTGATTGATCTAATGCCCGACTTAGCTTATTGGCAGTTTCACTGGGTATAGAAAGAGATTTAAAGTTCAAATTGTCTACGTTTGACCGCAGAATTCTTAAAACAATTTTCTCTCCAAAGGATGTTGGCACACTAGAGGATCTTAAATCTATCGGTTCCTCTTTAAGAATAACTCTTATTCGACCATCTTGAGGTTTTCTTCTCTCAGCAATATCCATCCCTGAAAGGATTTTAAATCTAGTTATCACATAAGCTTGAAGATTCTTTGGAATCTCGAATATTGCATGCATTATTCCGTCAACTCTAAATCTAACTTCAACTCCACTTTGAGTTGGCTCAATATGAATATCGCTAGCATCAGAAGCAACTGCATCAGCAATTATTTTGTTACACAATTTAATAATCGGAGGGGTTTCAGTTTCTCTTACGGCAACATTCTCATCTTTTTGTGGTGAGCTTATAAGTTCAAAATTTTCTGTTAGATCTATATTCTCATAAGATTCTAAATCAACCGTTGGGAGAGGGTAATGTGTATTAAGCGCTCTTAAGATATCGTGTTCCTTTGCTAGAACAGTTTTAATAGGTTTGCCAATTGAAAATTCAACTAATTTCAAAATTTCTATGTCAAAAGGATTGCAAGTTGCCACTACTTGCATATTTGACTCTTCCCATAAAGGTATAATTCGATGAGAGCGAAGTAGTTCGGGCTGAATTTTTTTTGTTGAGCTTGTAGGTTTTATCTTGCTGTAGTTTTCTACATCAGCCAAGTCTATGAGCTTAATATCAAGTTTTTTGCTGAGGTGGCTTAGCGTTTTTTGTTCGTCAATTTTGCCAGCTTTGCTAAGTGCAAGTATTGGCCCATCAAAAGATCTTGTAAAAAAATCTTTTGAAAGCTGTTCAGAAAACAAGCCTTCAGCTTCAAGGAAGCGTTTTAATGCTTTAATTGAGTCCATATCTTAACCTAGTCCCTAAGCAGATTATTCGGTATTATTACTAATAATCTTAATAAGGGTTACACGTAATAAGCTCCTGTTTACAAAGGTCTTTTTAGTGCCACTTACTGTAAGTTTGAAAATTAGGACTTTTTATCTT
>JAGRAS010000113.1 GCA_020434465.1 Bdellovibrionales bacterium
AAGTTATTTGTTAGTAGATATGAAAGAAAGAGGGATTGATATTCGACCTTTAAAACAAATTTCAGGTGATGAAGAGTTTAATGAAGTTTTTTTTGACGATGTTTTTGTACCAAAAGAATATTTAGTTGGTAAAATTGGGGAAGGCTGGAAAATTGCTATTTCAACTTTAATGTATGAAAGAGTTGTATTAACTTTTGCTCGCCAACTACAGTCTGAGACTACTTTAAGATCAATGTTAGCTAAAGAAAAGGGAAGGGCAAGTGAGTCACAGAGGCTTAAGTTATCACAGGCAATTGCTAAAGCATGTGCTGTTAGAGCTCTTGCATACAGTCATTTATTATCTTACGCAGAAGGAAAAACACCTGGTCCAGAAGGATCTTTAGACAAGCTGTTTTGGAGCGAGTCTTTTCAAGAGATATCTAAACTAGCGCTTGAGCTAAACTCTTATAAAGGAGGTTTAAGTGAGGATGATAATGAGGTTGGAGAAGACGTCCATCGTTACTTATATTCTCGGGGCAGGACTATTGCTGCCGGAACTTCAGAAATTCAAAAGAGTATTATTGCAGAAAGAATTCTTGAATTGCCTCGGCTTAAATTTAGTGAGTAGTAAATGAGAGATGCAGATCCTCGTGTATTTATAGAGCCTAGCATTTTAGCAAAAAAAAACTTTTGGATTTGGATTGCCTTAATTGCATTACTAGCCTTCGCTTTACGTAGTTATGATATTAGTAATAGACCTTTTCACAATGATGAGGCTGTAAATTTCTTTTTTATCCAACAAACAGAAGCAAAGGGGTATTTTCCATACTCGCATCAGAACTATCACGGCCCCAGCTATTTTTATTTAACAAAAGTTTTTACGGATATTTTTGGATTTAGTGATTATAGCATGAGGTTTTCAGCGATTCTGTGTGGAATGTTACTGATTCCCTTGCTATTAATAAAAAGAAGGGAGGAAGGTGATCTTTCTATAATTTTAGCATCGCTTTTTACCGCTATATCTTCAAGTCTTGTTTTTTATTCACGATACGCAATTCATGAAAGTTTATTTTTATTAGTCAGTTCTTCGCTAGCTTTTCTTTTATTTGAGTGGACGATAAATAAAAATGTTAAAGCCATTTTTCTTGGTGCAATTTCATTGGCTTTGCTCGTAGCTACTAAAGAAACTTTTATTATTAGTTTGTTTTGTCTCGGGTTAGCATATTTATCTTTGGGAAATATTGTTGGTCATCTGAAGTTGTTTGTTAAACATAGACATCTAATCTTTGCTGCTTTGAGCATCTCTATAGTTATGATTGTTGCTTTTTTTACAGGTGGTTTTAAATGGTTCGATGGGCTTTATGAAATGGTTTTGGCTGTTCCGCAATGGGTTGGCAGGAATGATGCAGATTATGGCCACCATAAACCCTTCTGGTATTATTCAAAAATTATTCTTGCAGCTGAACCGCAATTACTTTTTTCCTTAATCTGCCCATTATTATTATTGATAGTGTACGATCTTAAGTTTATTAGAGAGCTTAGAACGCGGGAAGCTTTATGGATACGTTTTGTGAGTGTTTGGGGGTTTGCTGGATGGCTAGTTTACTCTTTTGTCAAATACAAAACTCCTTGGTTGATTATTAACTTTACTTTTCCACTTACGATTGCTAGCGCATGGTGGTTAGCTCTTTTTATTCGAAAAGCTGAAAAATTTTTTAAAACAGGAATGTTATTTATTATAGTTGCATTGGTTTTCGGTGGATGGAGTACTTTTCATTATGTTTTTGAAAAGCCATATGGCCCAGGAAATCCATATTCATACGTACATACAAACCCGGGATTTCTTGAAATGATGGATTTAATCAAAGAATATCGTAGTAAGTATCCTAGTGCTAAAATACTTGTTGCCCAGACAGGTTACTGGCCTTTTCCATATTATATTCGTGAATATGCAAATAATGTAGCCTATATTGGCACAAAAGAACCTGAAAGATTCGCAGACGAGTATGATGTAATTATTCTTGATCATACTGTTAAATGGGATCCAGCAGGATTTGCTAAGAGATATTTTAGAACTAGTGATGTTGGTGAGGCACATATCTTTTTTAAAAGAAGATAAGAGGTCTAGTATCGAAGTTAGTTTGCCAGGATAATTCCCCCATTGTTCTATTTTTTTATTAAAGTTAAACTCGGGTAAGTTGATGGAGTTTTTATGAAAAAAAGATTTCTTGCATTTCTGCTTATATTGATACTTTCTGGTTGTCACAACGTTAGTATGACTAGTGGCCAACCAGGCAACGGGCATGTTGTTGAAACGCGTAAACATATGTTTGCGTTTGGTTTAGCAGGGGGTGATTCTGAAATTAATTTAAGTCAAGTTTGCCCTGGAGGTGTTGCTAAGATTGATGATCAAATTACATTTTATGACGCCGCACTATCAATAGCATCAGTTGGAATTTACACTCCAAGAACTGTTAGTGTTGAATGTGTTACGTCATTGACAAGCGATAAAGGATAAAAATGCTCAAAAATAAATGCATTATTACGAGAATTTCTTTACTTACTATCATAGTCTTATTTATTCCAATCTTATCTTTTGCAAGTTCTTCTACTCCTAAAGAGATTGTTCAATCTGTTGTAGAAGAAATGAAAGCTTCGGGTAGTCCAAGCCCAATTTTAGATCATGTGCATTGGCCTACTGCGTACTCAAGTTTCCCTGCTGCTGAGCGCAGAGCAATGGGAGTTAATAGTCCCGAAGAATTGAAGTCTCATATGCGTTCCGTTATGAGTAATCCAAAGGCCTTTATGCAGCAGCAGATGGATGCAAGGATTGGGGGTATGCCTCAGCAACAACAAGAGATGATGAAACAGGCGATGTTGGGAATGATGTCTCAGGTAGATGAGAAGATTAAGGAAATGAAGCAAAAAATAGTTAATACAGAATATGAAATTTCCAATGAAATAATCAGTGGTAATAATGCAACTGTAGACATTACAGCTTTGTTAGATGGAAATGTTAAAAACACTACTGTTGAAATGAGAAAAATTGATGGAGAGTGGTACTTTCCTACTGTTGATTTTGCAAAAGAAAGTGGTGCTAATTTCGGATAGATTTAATCTTTGTTCAAGATTGGTACTTATAGGTCAATTTATAATTTATATTTCTCAAGCAATTACAGGCTAATAGTCTTCATTTTCTGTTTTAGTTCATTGAATAATCAGCCGATTTCATAAAATAAAGCTAACTTAATTTATTAACTCGCAAAGTCTCAAAGACCTAGAGTAAGTAAAAAGCAAAATATTTACGTCTTTTTAGAGTGCTTCACTAATGGGAACGATTTCACTTTGCATGATTGTAAGGGATGAGCAGGAACTTATCGGTCAATGCTTGAGTAGTGTTTCACGCCTAGTAGACGAGATTGTGATTGTAGATACTGGTTCTATTGATCGTACTATTGAGATTGCAAAAAGTTTTGGAGCAAGAGTCTATCAACGTCCATGGGATAATGACTTTGCTGCAGCAAGAAATTTATCATTAGAAATGGCGAGTAAAGATTGGATATTAGTGCTTGATGCAGATGAAGCTTTAGATCTCAAAACTTGCCAGCAGATTAAAGATTTTCTTAAGCAAAAAAAAGAGTGCTACTTGCTTACGCAGAGACATTATACAGATGATTTTAAGACGGCTGGTTTTGTAGCTTGTAAAGGAGAGTTTTCAGATTTTGAAAAAAAATATCTTGGATATTTTGAAACTGGTGTTACTCGGCTTTTTCCAAATCACCCACAAATACGTTTTACTTTTCCAATTCACGAGTTAGTTGAACCTTCAATTTACGCCTTAAATAAATACAACATCCTGGATAAAAAAACATTGATTCATCATTATGGTCATGCTCCTGAGCAGAAGAAATTAAAAGATGAATTTAAAAGAAATCTTTATAGGAAGCTTGGAGAAGAGAAGATCATTGCAAATCCAAATGCAGCAAAGCCTTATTTTGAGCTTGGAGTGTTACTGCTAGAGAGTAGTAAGTCTACAGATATTGAAGATGCAGTTGGCTATTTATCTAAAGCTGCTGAACTAAATGGCCAGTCACCTGAAACTTTGATGAATTTAGGATATGCATTAATGCAATTAGGTAAGTATGAAGAGTCAGGCATAGTTCTAACTGAAGCTGTTCAAAAAGATCCTAGCTTTGTTGATGCTTGGATAAATTTAAGTGCGTTATTTAAAAAAGTAAAAAACTTTACAGATGCAGAAAGATGCTTGTTAAAAGCTTATTATTTTGATCATGAAAAAAATAAACCTCATATTTTAATCAATCTCGGCTTGTTGCAAATTGAATCAGGAAAGTTAAATGAAGCTAAGGAAAGCCTTAGTAAAGCTGTAGAGATAATTCCTAACTCTTTTGATGCATTGAAAGGTTTAGCTGTTCTTTATTATAAGCAAGCTGATTATGAAAAAGCTTGGCAATTAATGCAGAAGGCTGCCACGCTAGGAGTGAAGCCGATTGAAACCCATTACTATCTTGCATGTGTTTTGCGTGGCTTAGGAAAAGCTAGTGAAGCATTAAGGGAGCTGCAAGATGCAAAACAGGCTGCAAAAGACGAGTTTGATAAGGGTTGTATAGATTCTCTCTTAATCCAAGCGATAGACAGAGAGTATGAATTATTAAAAAAGAGCTGTGGTGTTTAAACTATTTCCCTAGCTTTTCTGCTAAAAGTTCTTCAAGTTTTTGAGTTAAGTTTACAGCGCTTTTTTCCCAAGTAAGTTCTTTTGATCTTTTCATAGCAGCAATTGCAAGCTTATCTAATTCATTTTTATTCTCAAATAAATAGCAAATCTTTTCAACAAAGTTTTCAATAAATTCAACTGTTCCTGGTTTGTCTGCTATTAAACATCCGGCATCAGCAATAGTTTCTGGTAAGGCACCTAATGAACTAGTTATCGGCACACACCCAGCAGCCATTGCTTCTATAGCAGTTATGCAACTTGTCTCTTCAAAAGTATTGGGATAGGCCAAAATGCTAGCAGCTTTCATTTCTTTTGCCAGTTCAACTTGTGTTATCGGTTCAGAAACGATGCAGTTTTTTAACTTTGATAGTCTTTCTTTGCATAACTGATACTCTTTAATGCTAAAACTATCTAAGGGGTAAAGAGTTTCTCCGCTAAAAACTTTAAACTCAGCGTCGGGATGTTTAGATAGAATTTTTTCAAAAATCTCAGGCATCAATTTTAACCCGCGAAAGGGTGCACTTGAGTAAATCAAACGTTTAGGATGCTTTTTACTATCAATTTCAAAACGACTTGGATCTATTCCATTTTTAAGCACAAAAGTTTTGCTTTCTGGAAATCCCGAATTATCGCAAAAAGTTTGTTTATGCCAATTACTAACTACTAACAGCTGATCAATGCCAGCTATTACTCTGTTATCTCCAATTCCAAAGCTGACAGGTTGATCGTGATTATCTCCAGTCCAAAGACATTTAATTTTTGCTTTTGGATAGGTTATCGCAGTTAGCCAATTTCTAACTGCAATTAGAACATCTAATTCACCAAGATGTGGGATTGCACTATGTTTTAAATAAAGTGGTTCAGAAGGGGGCGGGTTAGGGTGATTTGTTAAAACTACAACTTGATGCCCAAGTTTGTATAAGCTTTCAGCAAGCTTTATTACCCCAGTTTCAGTTCCACCTAACGCTCTTTCTAAAAGACTATTAGCGTGAAATGGAACGCCTGCTAATGCAAAAATACCTATCTTCATTATTTAAAGGTAATACCCTATCTCTAAAGACAAAAGAGGCATAAATAAATTTGCTTAAGAATTTTCAAATAGTTAAAATTGATATGCGACTTGATGATAAGGTTATTTGGGTCTTTTAGGGGATTATTGATGAAAATTCTGCCTAAGTCGAACTTCTTAAATAGCTTTTATGGCTAGTTTAGAAGTTCGATTTAAGGCCGAGGGGGGTTGCTCTATAGCGTAGAAACCC
>JAGRAS010000114.1 GCA_020434465.1 Bdellovibrionales bacterium
ACCTTCGATTTCAGACGAGGGATCTGGAATTAATCCTGGATAGTTTTTGCCATTCAACAAAAATGCAGCATATCCAGCTACTTTAGCTTTTTTCATTTCGAATTTTTTATTCAGAAGTACCTCTAATACGTCACTGAAGGTCAAGGTTCCATATATAAAATAAGCATTCATATTCTTTTTATATAACAGTAAGCTTTAAGATACTAACTTAAAAAAAAGTACACGCGAAAAAGTTTAATTGGCAAATGAATTTTTGGGTGTCCTTTTATCTCCAATTATGGTCTTTCCACTTTTAATGTGTCACCAATAATTTTCAAAATTGATTTTTTACCGTTTAATTCTGTTTCTAGAGCAACTTCGCGTTCCCATAATGCCTTAACGTGTTTGAGTGTTTTTTCTGCATATTCTAACTGTAGATCGCGGCCATCATGGTAATGCTTCATATAAAGAGTTCTGTTTTTACCAAAGTCAGCATCATCAATTTTTATAATTGGTAGCGAGCCTGTACCGGTATTTTTAATAAGTGTTTCTTTGATATGTTCCCAGTTAACGTCATCAGCCACTTTAGTAATTATTCTTTCTTTCCCACGTTTTTCATGCTGGAATAATTCTAGCTCACGCATAATGTCAACTGTAAGGAAGCGTCTTAGAAAAGATCGATCTCTGTCTGATTCTCTAACTTCAAATATTTTCTTTCTACCTGGAGTGTCGTTTTCATTTTGAGATTGGGGTTCTATATCAGGTGTATCATTGGTAAATTCTCTACCAGTTTCACCAGAATTCCATCTACGCTCAATATCATGCCAAATTACAAAACCTAAATGATATGGATTAAGCCCGCCAGGTGTTGGGGTAAGAACTTGGTTATGCTTTACAAGAAATTCTAAGTGCAAACCTTGAGGAAGGTTTAAAGCATTCATAATTTTATGGTGCCAATAGCTTGCCCAGCCTTCGTTCATAATTTTTGTTTCCATCTGTGGAATGAAATACATTGCTTCTTTATCAACAATTCTAAGAGCGTCTTTTTTCCACTCAGGTAAATAGGGGTTATAGTCAGCTATGAATTTTAGAATGTTTTCTTCTGGCTCCAGCGGAATTTTCGATAGTTCAGGTGCTTGATATTCTTTCTTTGGATGTATTTCCCAATATGGATCGTCTTGAACCTGGGCGTTTTCCCAGCGTCGCATTACTTGCTCTTGCTGTGATAGTTGCTTAATAGCTAGGTTTTTATTTCGTTGAAAAGAAATCGAATGAGCATGATCAAGGATATTTTCTACCTCTTCAATCCCAATTGAGGGGTCTTCAATATAACTATCGATTCGGCTTGCATGTCCTTTGAACATTTCAAGTGTATAGCGTGCATCAATTCCGCTTGTGAAAGTAAAATTGTTTGCAAAAAAATCATTGTGACCATAGACGTGCGCAATAGTAAGAATTTGTAAAAGTAGAGAGTTATCGCGCATTAGGTATGCAAGACAAGGATTTGAGTTAATTACCATTTCATATGGTAAGCCTGACACACCATAGTCATACATGGTTTTTTGTTTTTCATAATTTTTTCCATATGACCAGTGTGCGTATCTAGAAGGCATGCCGGAATACGACATATAGCCAATCATTTCATTGTGGTCACAAATTTCGAATTCTTGTGGATAGCAACTTAGTTTATAATGATCTACTAGCTCTTTTATTCGATCATCCCAGTCTTTAAGTTCTTTAAGGCTTACCATTAGCTTGCCTCCGCTTTACTAACTTCTTCAGCTTTCATGCTTTGCTCGCTTTTTTTATCTTTTGTTAATAAGCTTTTAAATGCAGGCCAAAGGTCTTCTTTACGTTCTATAACTACTGCATGAAAATTTTCCTCGCTGACTTGCTTAAAAACATCTAGCATGCTTCCGCTGTAATAAGCACTGCCTGAGGGTTTAATCTCACCATATCCAAAAAGATTACAGACTTTACATAGTTCTTTAGCAGCAGCTACGGCTCTTTCGTTATCTGAATAGAAATTATCACCGTCAGAACAATGAAATGCATACACGTTCCAAAGAGATGGATGATAGCGTGATTCTATGATTTGCAGAGCTTTGTTATAACCAGAGGAGATATAAGTTCCTCCTGATTCAACCTTATGAAAGAAGTCTTCTTCAGTTACTTCTTTTGCTTCTGTATGGTGTGCAACAAAAACAACTTCAACGTTTTGGTATTTTTGTTTAACAAATTGAAATAGGAGAAAATAAAAACTACGGGCTAAGTATTTCTTAACAGTACCCATAGAGCCAGAAGTGTCCATAATGCAAATAACAACAGCATTTGAAACTTCTTTTGTTGTTGGTACTATATGATGATATCTAAAATCATCTTTATGAAATGGAAATCTCTGCTCTTCATCCTCAAAATTTAATCCTCTAGAACCTTTGACAGCTAGTTTTCTGCGAATTCTATTTCTTGCAGTTGTTCTTTTATCGAGTCTTGGCCTAATGCCAGCTACTCTTTTTCCTTTTCTTTTGCGTGCTTCATCAGAAATAACTTGTTTTAAGGATTTTTTATCGAGATCAGGCAAATCAAGATCGTCAAACATGATGTAGATTAGTTCTTCTAGAGTGACATCAGTTTCAAATGCATCTACACCAGGTTGATCTCCTCCTCCGCGGCCCACATCAGGAGCTCCAGGGTCGGCTTGGCCAACCACATCTCCAGGTTTTTCATTGCCAGTTCCCTGGGCAACACCCGGGGCATTTTCCCCATAGATAAATCGGTATTCTTTAATTGAGCGAATTGGTACTTTGATTATTTTATTTTTGTCACGTCCAATTATTGATTCTTCAGCTAATATATCGCCAATATTGTTACGAATGGAGTCTTTGATTTTTTGTCTATGTCTTTGTCTATCGCGTGCGCTGCGATCCGAACGCCTAGAGGAAGGAACATAACCTCTAAAAATTGTATCATCATCATTAGCCACTAGTGCTTGTTCCTAAAAATTCAATTTAATAGCACAGGCACAAGGCAGATTTTTTAGAAAAATGCTTTGTGCCTGTCGATAAATTAATCCTTCCAAAGATTATTTGCTGCATATTTAAGAATGGTATCAATACAACTTGGCGGGTAACCATTCTTAATTAATTGCTCAACCATTAGGTTATGTTTTTCACCTTGTTCCTGATCTCGAGTTCTAGCTTTGGTAATAATTCTAGAAACATCTCTTACAGAAGCCATAAGCTTTTTCTCAATTGCTTCTTTAAGAGGTTCATAACTTTCATAAGTTATATTGTCACCTTTGCGTTGAATTGACCAAAGGTAAGCAATTACTTCTTGTCTAAAACCGTCACTTGCAGTTCCTATGATAGCAATTTGTTCCTCGATAGATTTCATAAAACTTTCATCTGGTTCTAGCTCTTCACCAGTATTACGGTCTTTTAATCTCTTTTTAGTTACATATGCTTCTGCATGATCTAGGTAATTTTGAAATAAGGACTCAGCTTGTTCTTGGTATGAATAGACAAAAGCCTTTGTGATCTCTTTTTCAAGTACCTCTAAGTATTCTTTATGAAGTGTATCTTGAAGAAATTCTAAGTATCTTTTCTTTTCATCTTCAGGGAAATCATACTCCTTAACCATATGTACCAAAGACTCACGTACGCTTATTGGATGAATTGCATTATCTGCAATATTATCTGATAAGGCGTTATCTAAGGCTTTCATGATGAATCGAGTAGAGATTCCAGTCATACCCTCATATGGAGCCTCTTCTTTTAACTCAAGAACATCGATTTTTTTAGTTTTACCTTTTTCAACAACTTCTTCGCCGTTGTAAAGTTTTAACTTTGTCATTAAGTCGCATTTATTAGTTGGCTCAAGTCTGGACAGAATTGCGAACATTGAGGCCATTTCAATTGTATGCGGAGCTATATCAGCATTGAAGTTTGATTTGCGAATAATTTTTTTATAAATCTTAACTTCTTCTGAAAGTCTTAAGTTATAAGGAACTTTAACTGTTACAATACGGTCAAGTATTGCTTCATTTGTATGGTCACTTTTAAACTTCTTCCACTCAGCTTCGTTTGAGTGAGCAACAATACAAGTATCAACATATATCATCCCGTGCCTTCCTGGCGCAGGGATTGATTTCTCTTGAGTCGCAGTAATCATCGCATGCAGGTATTCAGTTTCGTTTTTGAATACTTCAATAAACTCAACCATTCCTCTGTTGCCAACGTTTAGAGCACCAGACAGATCTAGAACACGCGGATCTCCCTCAGAGTAAAGATCGAGCTTAGAAATATCTTCGCCACCGATCAAAACACTCGTATCTTGGTTGTTAGGATCAACTGGAGGAACTACGCCAACTCCTCTACGAGCACGAACACTATATTCATAAGTTTTAATTGGCATTTCTTCCCACTTGCCACCAAATTCTTCTTTCAATCTATATCTACAAACCGGGCAGATATCTCCTTCAATATCCATTCCCAACATTTTTCCGAATTCTTTTCGTAAGTGACGAGGAATTAAATGTAAAGGTTCCTCAAACATTGGGCAGCCTTCAATTCCATAAAATGGAGTTAAGCCTTCCAAGCCAGTTTTTAGTTTTTCTACTAGAGAACTTTTTCCAGAGCCTACAGGTCCTACAAGGTAAAGTACTTGTCGGCTTTCTTCACCTTTAAGTGAGGCTGAGTGAAAATAGCGCACAATTTGATTTATTGTTTTTTCCATTCCATAGAATTCTTCTTCAAAAAATTTAAAGGTTTTTAATTTTTCACCTTTAAATAAACGGCGAAGTTTTGGGTTTTCATCAAGCTCAATTTCACTAACACCATCTGAAACCATCATGTCGAACATGCGTTTGTGTGCTAACTTTGCAATACCTGGATCTTCTTTAACTAACTCAAGGTACTCAAGTGCATTACCGCGCCATGATGATTTGATACGGCTTTCACGGTCTTCTCTAATTAGTGCTGCAAAATCTTTATTTTCATCATTACCCATGGGATCCTCTATGTTTCTTTGTTTGTAGGAGAGTTAATACCGCATAAAAAAAATCAATAAAAAACTCTTAACAAGATATTATTCTAGCCAAGAGTCACAAAGCTAAACAGGTATGTTTCTTGAAAAAACAGCAAGATTCCAAAAAACACCTGCGCTACTACTTAAGATGAACTAAGTACAAATTTCGGTGTTAAAATATGAAAAATAGAGCTTTTAAAATGATTACAAATAGATATAAAGCAATCTAGAAAACAAACAATTTTAGGTTATAGGGCTAATGCAAAATATTGATAATAAAACAGCATTACCATTTAGAGGTAAGAAATCACTTTTATGATTTTCTAGCTAACTTGAAATTAAACAAACACTTTAAGTTTGTGGCAAAATCTTATCATCAGTTGGCGGAAAAATTGGTACATTAAATTTTCCCCAAGCTTGAATTGAGAGATGTGGTAATTTTCCTCCCGTAGACTGTAGGTGTTCATTTTTTCCAGCAAAGTAATCTAAAGGCAGCGCACAAAAAGCAGGTTCATTACCAATGTTAGTTACTTCAATTTTATTTTTTAGTTTGCTGCTTGTTGTTTTTGAGTCCATTTTGATCCTTTTTTGTCCAACGCGTGTTGTCACAACCTCAAAAGCAACCAAAAAAAACCTTCCTTCGTTCTTTCATTATTATAATAGATAAAGCTGACAATAACCAAACAAATCCTATATTCATTAGCTCGAATCCTCACTCTGAAGAATTCTAGCTTTGTAACCTACTAGCTTTACTAATAAAGTTTTAAACATCAATTCGGAATACAAATTCGGCTAAAATGTTAGGACTTAGCCTTTAGATAGGGTTTACTTCCATGTGAAAATTAAACACTATTAGCACCTCAAACATGGCAAATTATATACTCAACGAAGTACGGTTTTACCGGTTCTGATTTAAGCTCTTTGAGTAAATTAGGAGCTTATCTCAGATTCGCTAAGTGCCAAA
>JAGRAS010000115.1 GCA_020434465.1 Bdellovibrionales bacterium
AACTAAAATCGTTTATAAGTGAATTGCAGGCGGAGAGCGTAACAGGCTTCACTTAGCAAAATTACTTAAAAACGGCTGTAACGTTTTGCTACTCGATGAACCAACAAATGATCTTGATGTTAATACTTTGCGAGCCTTAGAAGATGCGATTTTAGAATTTGCTGGTTGTGTCTTGGTTATTTCCCATGACAGATGGTTTTTAGACAGAATTTCTACACATATTATGGCTTTTGAGGGAGATAGTAGTGTTATCCTTAATGAAGGAAACTTCCAAGACTATGAGGAAGATAAGTTAAAGAGATTGGGACCTGAGGCGGCGCAGCCGACTAGGGTTAAATATAGAAAGTTGACCAAGTAGTCTTTCTTAGTCTATTTAATTGTCACTATGTATTTAGTTGATGCTAATTTTCTTTACGTCAATTAAAAAATTTTCGATACTGGCAAGGTATTCTTCATCAGATATGCCTAGGTAATCATTGACTGCTAGGTTTCTATTATTAATGTATCCAAGCCAGTTTTCTACATTATCGATGATACCCATGCCCCCAGCAGCTTTTACTGCATCTTTAGGACTATAAATTTCTAAACTTTCATCAACTGCTTTTCGCTTAAAATACTTCCAAGCGTATTCAATGCAGGTCTCGAATGTTTTGCTAATACCAGAGAAATAAAATCTATCTTTAGAAACTTTATCTTTAAAACTTAAAGCATGCTCGAGTTCATCAATTGAGGTTTTGAATTTTGCATTTTTATTGTCTGTATCATTCATAAGCACTCTCAACTTTATTCTTTAAGCTTATCCAGTCTTTTTGTCGACCTGCCATAAATTTCCAGGAGGTAGAAATTTCTTTTAAAAAACTTAAATCAGCAGAGTTTAAATTCACAACATCAACAAAATAAGGGCTGTCTTGCTCTAAGTCATCTTTAATATTTAAAATTTGATTGTAGCATCTATGTTTAATCCCTTCATCTGAATAAACACCTAAATCATAGTCAGAGTATTTTTTAGAGGTGTTTTTAGCCCTTGATCCAAAAAAAACGACAGAGACCTTAGGAAAAGCTTTATGAATCTCATCAATAATCCTAATAATAGAAGGGTGTATGTCTGCTTTAAAGCTTTCTTTTTTAACTAAGGCCGATTTTAAATCTAAATCTAAAGCATCAATAAGCTCAGTTAACTTGTCTGGGATCGCTGAGTTTTTGCCTGAAAGGTAGTAATGCACAGTATTTCTATGCATACCTAAGCTATCAGCTAAAGCCTGAATTGAGGAAAATCCTTTGTTTTTTAAGGCAATTATAAATTCTGCTTCGTTTAGTATATACATATCGCTATTGTATAATATTTTTGTGTAAATATACAAGAAGTTTATATTTTAAAAAGGCAAAGCTTAGCTATGTATTTTTTTGAGTAGCCCCTGAAAAAAAGCTAATATTTTAAGTCACACGGTCAGTCTTAAGAAGAATAAGCGTACTAACTTCACTACTGAACTGTTTAAGTACCAGACACCTTGGAAAATTTAATTGATTTTTCTATCTAGTAGCAGACTTAGTGCTATAGTATTGCCCAGTTGTTCAAGATGTTAAGCAGTAATTCTCATATACCCGAAGATCGAGATCCATTAGGAACAGGGCAGAGAAGCGCTTTTCCGGTAGGTTACAAACTTTTTGAACTTGCTAAGAAACTTCACGCGCTGGCTGAAGCTGGTGCTTTTGTTGAATTTGGTAAGAGTATTGTAGCCTTGCGATCTGCAAAGAAGATTTTAGCCGTCTTAAGTTTTAGAAAAAGTGATTCAACCCCAAACACGCTTGAACAGCTTCTTCAAAAAAGTGCGCCTACTAGTCTGCTTATTCGTATTATTTCCGGATCTTCTCAGCAACCTCTTGTTGAATCACCTTTTGAGTTTATAGACGAGGCTTTAAGAAATAATGATTTAGCCAGAGCCGGCTTGCTTAGTAATTTAATTTTTGATCCAGTAAAGCGCAAAGATCTAAAGCAGTCCGTACGCTTTTTAAAAAGGCTAAGAAACGAACGTACCAAAAATCATTCAAAAGAAGATGAGATGGATCATTCAAAAGAAGATGAGAAGCTGAAAGAAAGAGCTGTTTGGCTTGTTAAAAAATTAAGCGGTGTGCATCCCGGGCTTGAAGTTGCAGCCCTATCTACTTCTGTTCCAGGCTATTTTTCTGATAACTGCTATTTTAATATCTTAGTGGCTGCCAACGAAGATGATTTGATTGGGGCAATGCTTGAAAACGGACTGGATCCTTCCGGGGTAGTTACTTATTTAGAATCTAAGGGCTATGGTGAAGAAGCAAAAGTTGTGAAAAAAAACCATTCACTTCTCAGCTATCTGGCCAGACATAAGAAATATGAATTGATTTCAAGGTTTCTGTCTAAAGGGGGTAAGGATTTAACATATACAGAGGAGAACGAGTCAAGTTGTGTCCATCATCTAGCCGGGGATCTTTGCCAATCGCTGTGGCAAACAGTATTAGGCGAGGTAGTTGAGCGAGAAGAAAAAAATAAGAGGCTTAAACAAGCTTTAAGCGGTTTAGAATTGATATCTAAGGATCATCCCGAGTTTGCAAGCCAAGTAATCAACCATGCTTACATAAAGGCAAATGCATTGGAGGAGGCAATTTTATATTTTCACCCAATTGAAATAATAACAAGGTTGCTCGATCTTGGCGCAGACCCAGATTTTAAATATACAATAAATAGATCTGGAGAGGTTTCCATAGTAACTCCTGCAATTTTGGCCGCAGACCGTCTTCAATTAGATGTCTTAATGCTGCTGCAAGAAAGAGGCGCAGATATTAACCGGGATCCTGAAATCTTCGCTCAGGTGGTAACTTCTATGGGATTAGCTTTAGTTAGAGCAGTGGAGAATTGGGCTTGGGACAAACTCGATGAATCCTTGGATATAATTTTTCAACATCGAGAGGAATTGGGAGAGAGCTTAATAGAAGCTGTTAGCAATAAATATTTTAGGGATGAAAAACTTAAGCTCAACACAAACTATATACTCGAGCTTTTGGTTAAATTTGCCCCCTGCTGTTTAATAGAAAAGTTTATTGAGCTGGGAGTGCCAGGTTTTAACCCTAAAGGCGGCTTTGATGCTGCAGAGATTAAAAATTATCAAGAGATAATTTTTAAATTGGCTGCCAAAGTAAAGAACTTGTCAGCGGGCAGATATCTAAAGGCAAGGTTTGAACTTTCATTAGCAAACGGAAAGCTGGGCAGTGAACATACTCTCACTCTCGATTCAAGCGAAAAAAAGCGCTTAGAAGATACTATTAAAGCAACACTATCTGTAAGCAGTCTTTTGCTTAGCAGTATCTATTTAGATCAAGAAAAACTTGATGCCATATTAAAAACACTTGAAGAAATAGCAGCGGTGCAGGGCTGCGAGTTTATCGCAGAACTTATTAATGAACAAAACAAATCCACTCCCAGTTCAATCTTGCATCTTTTTGCAAGGAACGGCGTTGCTGCCGTGTTTGGGCAAAGGCTTATAGATTTGGGTGCTGAAGTTGAAATTTCCTATTCTCTAGGCAAGCGGTATCACGGTCTTAAAGAAGATGAAAAAGTTGAACATGGAATTACACCTCTTCATACTGCATTTTTGTTTAATTCCATTTCCTTTGCTGCAATGCTGATTAGAAATGGTGCAAGTCGCCATGCTAAAACTTCTTTGGATGTAAGCGTGTTTGATAGAGCTCATATTGGATTTAGTGCGGTAGTTAGGCAGCTTGAAGCGCCCAGAGATAGTAGATCTCGGGAAAGTATTTTAGAGCGAATCAGGCAAATTATAAAGGCTTATGAAGAGTTCAAGGACGATCTTGGTGAAGAATTTATTAAACAAGTTCTTACAACAGAAGTTAATGAGGAGTTGCTGGACAAGCTCGAAAAAAACGGCCATTACCAAATCAACAACTTTAGTTATCATGATCCCTTGTTTGTTACTCTAGCTAGATTTGGCAGCATTGAGCTTGGACAAATGTTGATTAACCTCGGAGCTCCTAATGATAAAGCCGTCAAATATGCAGCGTGGTATTTGATGTATGCAAACCGGATCGAACATACAAAGGATGAATGGAAGACTAAAACAGAAAATTTCCGCAAAGCCTTGTTGACATTCGCACCAGAAATTTTTGAGCGGAAGTATTTTATTAGATCAGGCGATAGAATGATCGAAAAAAGCGGCCGCGAGCTTTTTTATTATTCCTTGGATCTTATCTCAAGAAAACGAAGGCGCGGGTCTGCAGAATTGGCAGAGCTTTGGGCAAAAGTTCAAAATCCTTATGTAGGCTATTTGTTTGCTAAAAGCATGTTGGAACTTGAAAGGAAGGGCTATGAATCTTCCCCTGCGTTTCTTGAGTTTACTCCTTACATTTATGCTTTTGGGCTTTGGGAAGCTGCAAAGAGCTTAGCCCAAATAGTCGAAAGAAAAATGTATTTCGGCAGACCACATAGAAAGCACCATCCGCATGAAGCCGAGTTTCTTCTGTTGTTAAATGGAATGTTAAACGAGAAAGCCTCGAGAATTTCAGGACTAGTTAGCGCAATTTCTTCGATACATGGATATCAAATTTATGGGAAGAGAGCGATAATTAGTGAGGTTGATGCTAAAACAGTAGACTCCTGGTCAAAAACCGGGCTCCTTAGCCATGGTTTTCTAAGACAAAAAGTTACTAGTCGGGGGGTTTATAAAATTGAAAGAAGTAAAAGAGTTTTAATTGCCGAGCCTTTACTTGAGCAATTTGGCTTTGCAAAGATTGATTGTCCAGAAGTTCAATTCAATGATAATCAAGCCAACCATGAGCTTTTGCATGGCTCAAGATTTGTACTACGGCCGGGAAGCAGAAATATGGTGCTTACGCAATATAATGAGGAAGGTAATCCGGTTTACTCCCCGTTTGATAAAAAGGTCTTGGTAGTAGAACAACGCGCCTGCAAAATTTTAAGTTATCCGGAGGGAACCTTTATTTGCAGAAACTCTTCAAAAGTTTTTGGCAGAAAAAGTATGAGATATGCAGCATATTTCAGTCATAAGGGCTTAGGAAACGGCTTTACAGAAAATGATCTAGTGGCTTTGACAATAGAAGATATTGAAAGAGATTTTCTGCCTGCATTTTGCACAAAGCTGAATAAGGATACAAGCTCGGTTAAAAAACAAATTTATTTACTAGATCATAGCCTTTCATTAAATGAAGCTATTGCTGGCTGGATGTTTGAGACAAGGAGAAACTTTGCCTGGCAGACAATGGACGGCATTGAAGGCGAGATTCTTTACGGAGGCGTCAACTCTCCCGGCTTTATGAACTTAGTAAATTATCTTGATGCATACTGCCAAGCACTAGAGAGGGGAGATGCGGAGCCGGGACTTGCGCTTCGATTTTGCAACCCATACGCGGCTCTTTATACTAGTTATTCTTTTAAATTTGGAGGAAGAGAATTTATCGAGCTTCCGGTGACAAAAGATACGGTTGAGGCTTTAAGAATTTTAGGTACGCCGAGTGACAAGACACCAGGTGATTTAACTAATGTGCAGCAGAACTTAGAGGAATGGCCGGAGCTAGAAAAAACTTGGACATTTTTACAAACTGGACTATTGGAGCAGGGTGAACTAGTATTATACTTAGCAGGACAAGAGGTTTAACAATGCAATATATTTTAAACGGAACAAGCACAGAACCAGCAACCCCAATAACTAAACCCGCAACAAAGCCGACACCAGCACCGGCGATTAGGCCAATGTCGCCTCCAGCTCCCGATACGAAAAGAAAGCCCTGCAACAAGCCTGGAAGGGATGACAAGTTTCCTTCCTGCAGACTGCCAAAAATCCCAATTTGACATTCATATATGGATAGCAGTGACCTATAAACTAAAATCGTTTATAAGTGAATTGCAGGCGGAGAGCGTAACAGGCTTCACTTAGCAAAATTACTTAAAAATGGCT
>JAGRAS010000116.1 GCA_020434465.1 Bdellovibrionales bacterium
TGATCCCAAGGTACATCAATTAGTCTTAGAGTCACTTTTCCAGCTACATCTTCACTGGCAATGATATTAAGATTTGATACTTCAGCGATAATTCTTAATGCATTATCAATATCTGTATCTTGTAAATCTAAGGAAATCAGTCGACCAGAATATTTTGGCTGATCGGCAAAAAGTGCAGCAATCTCTTCTTCGTTTGGATTAGAATTACCGCTACCTTGAATTTCGTTTTCTGAAAATTGAGCACGAACATCTTCAAGTTCGATTTCTTCACCTGGTAATGCTGCTGCAATAATAACATTTCCATTTTCAGTAGTTGCAGTTAGCTTAGACCCTGCATTTACAAAAATTCTTAACTGTACATTATCACCTTCAACTACAGGCCTTACAGATCTAATCTCTCCACTTTTCGGTGCAGCTAGTACTGGAGTAACAGATTGATCAACTGTTGCTTTTTCTATAGTAACAACATATTCCGATGGTGCTGTTTTAGTTAGCGAGAAAATTCCAGCAGACTCCATCTCTGCAACTAAATAGTTTTCTCCTTCTCCCGCTGGTTTAATTTGTAAACCTTTGAGCACAGGTTGAGTAAGCCCAATTTTTTCTGAAGTGTTCGGTGCAGCAATACTAGTATCGCTTGCAGATACAGAATCAAATGAACCAGAACTAAAATCAGCTCCAGTATTACTTACTTCTGGAAGTGAAGCTGCAACGACATTATTAGTTTCATTATTTGTATTATTAGCAAATTGATCATTAGTATTTTCATCTGCTGAGAAACGAGCCATTACTGGAGATCCTTCAGCAGAATCAAAGTTCTGATTTGTGCTCATACCAGAGTAAGCTAAAGCTTCTGGCATGTTTGCTTCAGAGGCAACAGTGATTACTATCGCACCCCCTTTAGCATCCACATTATGTAGTAAACTATCATTGCCCGCCAAATCTAAAACTATTCTACTTTTATCTGGGTGCGCACCAATTCTCACACCTGAGATGTACTCCATGTCCTGAGTATCAAAAATTCTATTTATTCTTGCTTGTTGATTTAAAACATCAATTACAATCCTTGGGGGACTTTGTAAGCGAACTACTTTGTAATCAGCACGATCAGTATCTGTATTTATTGTTAATTGATTAAAAGTTTTCGCTTCCGCAAGTTCGATTCCAATCATATCTGCGCCAGGTGCAGAAAGAATTCTTGTTGCCACAGACATTCTCTCTTCAGCAGCAAGATCAGTTTCTACAACTGAAGAAGTTGCAACTGGTGAGTTGGCCAATGCGATTGCAGTGTTTGCTTCACTGCTTGCTTCACTGCTTGCTTCACTTTGATTTACTGCTGTTAAGTCGGGCTCAAGTTGAGTTGAATTTCTATTTGTGCAGGAAACAACTATTGCGGTAATAGAAAGAACGAAAGTTACGGCGAAAACCCGTCTAAAAACTGTCGACAAAGTCATGCGACATCTCCTCTTATCAAAACGCGCTTTAAAAACCTTAATCCAATTTATAATTGCCAAGCTCAAACAACTTATATGAGTTTTACCGGTTTATCCACAGATAAAATTCCGGCGGCAAAAAAGCCTTAGCTAAACCAAGTGCCTTGGAGCCTATCAAATTCTCCACCTTAGATACAATTACTGTCAATGGAAGAAATAGTAGTTGGGTAATAAAAATGAGGAGATCTATAGAACGATGTTAGTTTTTCTGCCCTAGTTACGACCCCGCCGTCTACCTTTTTGCTGCTCTTCTTCTGATTCAACTCGCTCGGCTTCATCAAGGTAACGGAACGTTACAGCCTGACAATCAGAAGTAATCATAACTTTTTCATCAGAAATTGTTGGGTTTAATATCGAAATATTATTGATGTTTACAATCCTTGGCAAATGGCCAACTTCATCAAAGAACGTTGCCACCTGATGAAAGCTTCCAGTTACAACAACAGAAACTGGTACTTCAGCATAAAAATCTCTTTTCCGTTCTCCAGCAGGTTTAAATAATGAAACTTCAAGCCCTGCGTCACGAGCAAGGTTAGAAATTGAAGATAAAAGATCTGGGATCTCTTGTTCATCAGGAAGTTCTTGTAGTGCAAATTTTAGTTTTACATTTAACTCTTCTACTTCTTTTTCAAATTTTTTAAGATTACGCGCTACTCTTCTTTTATTTATAAGCTCTTGCTCTAAGCTTTCAGACTTTTCTAACAACTCAGCAGCTTGTTCACTTTTAGATTTATACATGTACTGCCAGAAAATAAAGGTCATAAATAAAAGTATGCCAATCCAAATACCAACTTTATGGCTTGTAGGTCTCTCTGCTATTTGTTCTAAAAACTGATTCATATTAACCTACTCTTTTATTTTTAGCTGGAAAATTAATATTCAAGGTAGCTTGTTTCTCCTCTTCTTTTACAGCTTCAATTGCAATTTTTCCTGCATATGAAATATCAGCTAATAATGTAAAAGATTTAATTTTCGCACCTTGATTTTCTGCTTGCTTTGTTTCAATCAAATCAACTTTTTTGAAATATTCAGACTGCTCAAGATCTTTCATAAATAAAGCTATCGTTTGGTTATCTAAAGCATTGCCAGAGATTTTCATTCCTTGACCTTTTTCTTCTACCGACGTGATCCAAGCTTTGTCAGGAAGTGCTAAATTTAAATCATCTAAAATCCTTACTGGCCCTAGCTTGTTCTGCTTAAGCTCTGCAATAACAGAAAGCTTTGAACTGAGCTCATCTCTTTTCTTTTCAAGATCTTCAACTATCTTTGTTTTTTTTCTTAAATCAACTAATTGGTTTTCATAAGTTTCAATTTGCACGTTTAAGTTAGCAATCTCGCTATTAACTGAGCTTAGCATGACGCTAAAAATACCAACAAAGCAGATTATTGAGGCTATAAAGCCTCCAAGCATCATTACTAATGACTTATCTAAGCTTGGCTCTTCGCCTAATAGATTTAATCTAATCATTTCTAATCCAACTCCGAAATTTCTTTATCACCTGGCTGTCTAATACCAAGTCCAACTGCTACACCCATAATTGGTGCAAGATCGCTAATTGATTCAGCAGTTAACACATCACCAACATCAATTGATCTAAATGAGTTAATTCTTTCAGCCTCAACTCCAGTTTTTTCACTTAATTCTTCAATTAGTCTTGGAATTGCTGAGCCCCCTCCGCCTACCATAATCCTATCGATTCCTTCTTCAGCACCAGAGGCATTCCAGAAAAAACTTAATTGGCGATTTAGTTCACCTACAACTTGCTCTAAGGCTCTATCTATTATTTCCAAAGCTTCACCAGCTCTAGGATAATTTTCAACTTTACCAACTAAAATATCCTGAGCTTCTGCCATTGATATCTCTAATTCATTTTTCAGTGGCTCAATAAAATCTTTTGTTCCTACAGAAATATCACCAGTGAATAAACTTTTCCCTTCAGAGCAGATATTAACACTTGAATAACGATGACCAACATCAATCAGGGCAACTGTTTCCATTACATATTCTGGATAACTAAGCTCAAACATATTCTGAAATGCAAAGTAATCTACATCAACAATTGCTGTTTCAAGTCCAGCCATACTCAAAGTATCTAAAAAGCTATCAATGATTTCATTTTTGACGGCAACCACTAAAACATCTAATTGTCCTTTTTCGTCTTGTCCTAGCACATGAAAATCAAGTTTAACTGCGTCAATACTATGAGGAATAAAGCTAGCTGCCTCAAATTGAATATTTTGAGCTAACTCACTGATTGGAGCTTTGGCCATCTTAACTTTTTTTGTAAACACGCTAGGCCCAGGCATAGACGTAACAATCCGTCTACCACTTAAGCCACTCTCTTCAACTAAAGCCGCAATTACATCTGCTGCATGCTCAACGTCTGTAACTAGATAATTTTCAAAGACTTCTCTTTGCAACTGAGCTGATTTAACATTAATTAGTTTTGGATGTTCTGCACTTAAATCAAACTCTAACAATTTTACGCAACTGTTGCCGATATCAACACTCACTAGAGTCTCTTTCTTGCCTAATATTTTATCTAAAAATCCCATGAAAACTATTCTCTCTAATGATGCAATTTTGCTAATGATATAGTAGATGCATAAATATAGATTTGGTAACAAGATAATGCTTTATTTTTAAAGGCTTAGACTGAGACAACGTTTAATTGAATTCTGGAGCCTCAAAATACAATATGCTAACCTGAATTCGATTTAAGGTCTTATTAATTTGCTTATTTATCAATGAAAGACTTCACAGATAAAAATTTAGTAAACGTTGTTATACCACCGCTCGTTCAGGCTTTCACGTATGATGTTCCTAAAAACCTTTTACCAAAAATATCAGTTGGTCATTTAGTTGAAGTCCCATTTGGAAGGAGAGTTGCTCAAGGATATATAATTGAAAAAATAAAACAAGAAAAAAAGACTGACTTTAAAATTAAATCTATCAGAGATTCAGAAGAACAACATGCCTGTTTCAATTCGGAACAACTTATTTTTTTTAAATGGATAGCTGAATATTATTCTGAGCCACTTTCTAACGTTATTGATGTTGCAATCCCCTCTCCTGCAATTAAAAAATATAATCGCTGGATTAGCTTGCAAACACGAACAATAGAAAACCTTAAAGGAAGTAAACAAAAAGCTATTGTTGAGTTACTAAAAAAACATGAGCAAGCAATAGAATACTCTGAAATTTTAAAAACGATCAAAGGCTCAGCTACTGTTATAAAAAAACTGGCTGAAAAAAATATTATAAAAATTATTGAAGAAGAATTAATTGGACCATCATTAGGAGAAGCTTCAATTAAATCAGGTTTGTTATCATTAGTTGTAAGTATTGTTTTAATATTTGCATTTATGATGTTCTTTTATTCTGCTGCTGGTTTGATAGCAAGTTTAATGATGATTTTGAACTTATTCTTAATCATTGGGCTAATGGCAGGTTTACCTTTTGGATTTACACTTACTTTACCAGGAATCGCAGGTTTAGTATTGACACTCGGTATGGCAGTTGATGCTAACGTAATTATCTATGAAAGAATTAAAGAAGAATTACATCACGGAAAAACAGCCCTTGCAGCAATGCAAGATGGTTTCAAGCATTCATTAGCAGCAATTATTGATGGAAACTTGACCACCTTAATTACTGGACTAATTCTAGGTATGGTGGGAATGGGTCCTGTAACTGGATTTGCGGTTACTTTATGTATAGGTATTTTTACTACGCTGTTTACTGCATTATTATTGACAAAAGTTTATGTTGATTTCCGTGCAGAACAGGGTAAAACTTATAAATTCTTTACGAAGCAAACAGAATTTTTCTTAAAAGGCAAGAATATAGATTTTATTGGTTTAAGAACTAAATTCTATGCATTTTCGGGTATAATTATCGTTTTAGGTTTTATCTCAATTTTTGTAAGAGGTTTTGATTTAGGCGTTGATTTTGAAGGTGGACGTGAATATAGAGTACGATTTGAACAACCTGTAAATGTATCTGATGTTAGAAACGATTTGAATGCGGTTATTGGAGATGGTACGATTGTTAAACAAATTGGTTCTTCTACTCAAGTTAAAATAACCACGAAATTTATGATTCATGAAACTTCTAAAGAAGCCGATGATAAAGCAGTAGAGTCCCTATACAATGGTTTGAAAAAATATTTGCCAAATGTTACATTGGATAATTTTAAAGAAGTTTATTTATTGAGTTCAACAAAAGTAGATCCATCGGTATCTGTCGATTTTAGAAATAGTTCCATAATGGCAACTGTACTTTCTCTAATCGCAATTTTCTTATATATTTTAATAAGATTTAGAACAATGGGTTATTCAATTGGAGCAGTTGTTGCAACTTTACACGATGCTTTAATTATTATTGCATTATTTACTTT
>JAGRAS010000117.1 GCA_020434465.1 Bdellovibrionales bacterium
CGTAAACTATTAATTCTTGCGGCGGGACTACTAGTTCTACCTGCGGTTTCAAATGCGGCAACGCTTGAAGAACTGCTAGTGGAAAAAGGAGTTATCACCAAAAGTGAAGCAGGTGCAGCTATGCATTCAGGTGATGCAAAGGTGTACTGGAACAAAGGTACTCGTCTCGAGTTTCCTGATACTGGGTTTACTGCAAAGTTTAATACTCAGATTCAGACTCGTTACACGTACACAAATAATGAAGATGCTGACAACACTTCTAGCTTCTCTATGAGAAGGGTTCGTTTAGAAGTGAGTGGTACTGCACTTCATGGTGAATTCAGCTACAAAATGCAAGCTGATTTTATCGGTGACAGCGGCGATGGAGACGGTGCACGTGAACCAGATCTTCGTGACGCTTATTTAAGCTGGCATGCTTGTGACTGGGTTGAAGTAAAGATGGGTCAATTTAAGACTGCTATTTCAAGACAAAACTTTAATAGCTCTTATGCCCTTCAGTTCCCAGACAGAAGCGTTGCTTCTGAGACTTTCTCTACTGACCGTAGTCAAGGTGTGAGAGTCGGATTTGCACCATCAGAAGGTGCGGATTTTGGTGCAGCTATTTTTAACGGTGAAGGTGTTGGTAGAAATACTGCTAACGGCGACACTAACCATATGGCTGTTATCGACGGACGTTTTGATATTGCTGGTGATATGAACCCATATATGGAAGGCGATATTGACCACACTGAAGGAACTGCTGTTAACGCAGGTTTCGCGTATGGCTACAGTGAGAGCAAAGATGATTCAGGTTTACTGGATGATCTAAAGCTTCACAGACTAAGTGTTGATGGAAACGTTAAGACTGGCGGATTCTCACTTCACGGTGAATTCTTCTGGGCTGACGAGTCTCAAGACACTTTGGCTGGCGCAGCAGCACTTGATGCGACACCAATTGGTGCGTATGTACAAGCTGGTTATTTCTTAAATGACAAGCTTGAGCTTGCTGGACGTTGGTCTATAGTAGATTGTGATGACGGCTTGTCTACACTAGGTGAGTGTAGCGGAGGCGGACTAGATGATATTAATGAAGCTGGCGTCTCTCTAAACTACTACTGGTGGCAGCATTACTTAAAAGCTCAACTAGCTTACAGTAACATTACTGAAGGCCCTGTGAGTGGAAGTGATGTAGATACTGACCGTATCATCTTCCAGCTTAGTGGCTACATGTAAGCCGTAATAAGCTAACTTGATAAAAGCGGCTCAAATTTTTGAGCCGCTTTTTTTTTATCTATTTTCCTTATGTGATAAGGAAAAAGCTGAGAATGAATTCTGTAGAAACAATTTTGATAACACCGGCTGGCGCAGAAAGATTACGAAAAGAGTTAGAGGACTTGCGCACTGTTGAAAGGCCGCAAATTGTAGAAACTGTAGCGTGGGCAGCAGCAAATGGTGATAGGTCAGAGAACGCTGACTATCATTACGGTAAAAGAAAACTTAGGCAAATTGATTCCCGGATACATTTTTTATCAAAACGTCTTGATAACATTGAAGTCGTAGATCCATTAAAAATTACAGCAGAAGATATTAGATTTGGGGCAACTGTTACCTTGGAGTATCTTGATCAAAGTAAGAAAACATACACAATTGTTGGAATTGATGAGGGTAATATTGAAAAAGGGAGAATTAGCTGGCAGTCGCCTTTAGCTAAAGCCCTATTTAAGAAAAAACAGGGTGATTTTGTAGTTTATAAAGCACCTAGTGGAGAAGTTGAGGTCGAAGTCTTAGAAGTAAAGTATTTGGAAATAAAGGATTAATTTAAGTTATTAACATTAATGTTGTATGTAGTTAATTTCTGTTGCCGTTAGCTATAGCAGAATGTTAATAATATTAAAGAAATTTATTCTTTGGAGGAATTATGGATCCGTCGTCAGAGCAATCATCTTCGTCATGTGGTCTATGTAAATGCGATTTTAAAACCTTAATTAATACTCTTAAGGAAATAGTAACTAATCCTAAAGCTTTGTTTGCTGGTATTAAGACATCCTCAGAAACCTCTAAATCTTTAATGAGCACTTACTTGTTTCCACTTGCAGTAGTGTCTGCAATTCTTGGAACTATTACCTGGTTGAATATGGGAGGAGGATTTCTACCTTCACTTACGTTTAGTGTTGTTCAGGCTTTGATAATGATAGTTGTGGTTATACTTTCGGCAAAAGTTTTAGCTATGCCACAAGTAGCCAGCTTTATAGGTGGAAGTTATACTGAAACTAATGTGCTTCATCTGTTTTCTCTTATCTGGGTGCCGGCGATCATTGGGCAAGTCTTTAGTGCTCTTATTCCAGGTATCGGATCATTAATAAGTTTTCTTCTTGCATTGTACTGTTTGTATTTATTATACATCGGATCTAAAGAAGGCCTTGGTGTAAATCCAATAAAATTCATTATTGCTTCAATCGTTATTACTTTTTTGCTTTCAATAATATTTGGCACAATTCAAACATTCTTGCTTGGAGGTCCGCCAATGGATCCAATGGCAATGCTTAAGCACAATGCTGGTCTAACAGATGAGCAAATGAAATCCTTAGAAAATCTAAAGAATATGGCCAATTCTATGGGTGCAAAAACAGGCAATTAGTAATTTTTAAGCTAATTTTTTTTGAAGTTTGAATTTGTTTCGAACGTATATCCTTATCTAAATTTTTGCATTATTCTGATTAGCTTTAACAAGCGGTTGATTTTTTTTACTTTTTTCTTGGTTCGGGTTTAAAAAATAATTCTGATTTGCTATACTTAGATTTTAAATTCAAGTAAGATGCTACCCTATATCTACTTGAAAAATAAGGATATTTTGCTGTTTATGAGCACGGATACAGAAACATTAGAGAAATACTCAAAGCAAGAATATAAGTATGGCTTTTATACAGATGTTGAGTCTGAAACAATACCGCCTGGCTTAAATGAAGATGTTATACGCACAATTTCAAAGAAAAAAAACGAGCCTAAATGGCTTTTAGACTGGAGACTTAAGGCTTATCAGAAGTGGATGCAAATGGAGGAACCAACATGGGCTTTCATTAACTATCCTAAGATTAATTATCAAGGAATTAGCTATTACTCTGCACCAAAAAAGAAACCAGATTTAAAAAGTTTAGATGAAGTTGATCCTGAGATTTTAGAAACTTATGAAAAGCTTGGTATCCCACTTGATGAACAAAAACGATTATCGGGCGTAGCTGTTGATGCTGTGTTTGACAGTGTATCAATCACCACGACTTTTAAAGAAACTCTGGCTGAAGCAGGTGTGATTTTTTGTCCAATTTCTGAGGCTGTGCAGAAACATCCTGATCTTGTGCAGAAGTATTTAGGTTCTGTTGTTCCATACAGTGATAACTTTTTTGCCACATTAAATTCTGCTGTTTTTACAGATGGATCATTTGTTTACATTCCTAAAGGAGTTCGCTGCCCGCTTGAGCTGTCAACATATTTTAGAATTAATGCAATGAATACTGGGCAGTTTGAAAGAACTTTGATAGTTGCTGATGAAGGATCGTATGTTTCTTATCTTGAAGGCTGTACTGCTCCAATAAGAGATGAAAATCAACTGCACGCAGCAGTAGTTGAATTAGTTGCATTAAAAGATGCTGAAATAAAATATTCTACAATTCAAAATTGGTATCCAGGAGATGATAGTGGCAAGGGAGGGATATATAATTTTGTAACTAAGAGAGGAATTTGCGAAGGCGATAATGCGAAAATTTCATGGACGCAAGTTGAAACCGGCTCTGCAATTACCTGGAAATATCCTAGTTGTATTTTAAAAGGTGATAATTCAATAGGCGAATTTTACTCAGTGGCTTTAACTTCTAAGAAACAGCAGGCTGATACCGGAACGAAAATGATTCATATCGGAAAAAATACAAAAAGTACGATCATATCTAAGGGTGTTTCTGCAATGGAAGGGCAAAATTCTTATCGTGGGCTTGTTAAAATAATGAAAGGTGCTCAAGGCGCAAGAAATTTCTCACAATGTGATTCTATGCTGATGGGAAGCTCTTGTGGTGCTCATACGTTTCCTTACATTGAAGTGATGAATCCAACAGCTAAAGTAGAGCATGAGGCAACAACTTCAAAGATTGGAGAAGATCAACTTTTCTATTGTGCGCAAAGAGGAATTTCTGAAGAAGACGCAATTTCAATGATTGTAAATGGTTTTTGTAAAGAAGTTTTAAATGAATTACCAATGGAATTCGCTGTAGAAGCTAGAGCATTGTTAAATGTTAGCTTGGAAGGAAGTGTTGGCTAGTTTTTCTGAATAATTAAAAGGAATTTAAATGTTAAAAATACAAGATCTGCATGTAAAAGTAGAAGGTAATGAAATCTTAAAAGGATTGAACCTTGAAGTTAAGCCTGGAGAAATTCATGCGATAATGGGCCCAAACGGATCTGGCAAAAGTACACTTGCAAGTGTTTTAGGTGGGAAAGAAGATTATGAAATTACTAAGGGCTCAATAGTTTTTGAAGGAAAGGACTTACTTGAGTTAGAACCTAATGAAAGAGCAGGTGAGGGCCTATTTCTAGCATTTCAATATCCTGTTGAGCTACCAGGTGTTCTAGGAAGTTATTTTTTAAGAACAGCTTTTAATTCAATTAGAAAGTATCGTGGTCAGGATGAGTTTGGAATTAGAGATTTTAACAACTTAATTAAAGAAAAAGCGAAGTTATTAGATCTTAGTGATGATTTAGTTAGAAGACCTGTTAATGAAGGTTTCTCTGGCGGTGAAAAGAAAAAAAATGAAATTTTTCAAATGGCTGTTTTAGATCCAAAGCTCGCTATTTTAGATGAGACTGATTCGGGGCTTGATATTGATGCCTTAAGAGTAGTTTCTAATGGTGTGAATAATATTATGAAAAAATCTGATAAAGCAGTAATTGTAATTACTCACTATCAAAGATTGCTTAATTACATAGTGCCAGATTTTGTTCATGTTTTAGCTGATGGAAAAATTGTTCAATCTGGTAATGCAGAATTAGCAAGTAGGTTAGAGGCAGAAGGCTATGCCTGGGCTACAGAAGATAGTGCAGGAGCATCGTTGTAACAATGAGTAACCACAATCAAGATCTAAAATGGATTGAGTCAGGTTTTGCTGCGCTCGAAGCTAAGTTAAATGGTGCTTCCAACTTGCCTGTGCATCAATTGCGAAAACAAGCATTAGAAAACCTATTTGAAACTGGTTTCCCATCTTCAAGAGATGAAGATTGGAAATATACCAATGTAAAAGATCTTCTTAAGAGATCCTATTCACTTTCTAAGAAAGATGACTCAAAAGTTAATCTTGAATCTATAATTTTTTCTGAAGCGGGCTATAGGCTTATTTTTGTTGATAATAGCTTTAATAGTAATTTATCCAGATTACCAGAAGGGATTTCTGCTTTTACAATTAGTGAAATTCTTAGAAATCCTGAGCATGAGTCTTATAGTAATTTAAAGCTTAGGCTTTCTGAATATACAGAATGGGGCGCCTATGCAGCGCTTAATACTGCCTTTTCAACAGACGGATTTTATTTACATTTAAAAGAAAATCAAAAAGTAGATCAGCCAATACATTTAATTTTCATAACTTCGTCTTCTGAAATTGCCACCCATCCAAGAGTTATTCTTGAACTGGATAAAAACTCATCACTATCAATTGTTGAAACTTATACTGGCAGTGGAAGTAAATATTTTACTACTGCTGTTACTCAAATAAACATGGCTGAAGATAGTTATTGCGATCATTATCGAATTCAAGATGAGGCCTTAGATGCTTTTCATTTCTCAAGTTTAAGGACGACTCAAGCATCTTCATCGATTTTAAAAACCAATAGTTTTGCTTTTGGT
>JAGRAS010000118.1 GCA_020434465.1 Bdellovibrionales bacterium
GATTCAGATCCTAAGACTGTATCGAGATACTTCGAGATATTAGAAGATACTTTATTAGGATTTTATTTACCTAGTTATGAAAGATCTATTAGAAAACAGCAGAAAAAATCTAAGAGATTCTATTTCTTTGATACAGGAGTTGCTAGAGTTTTATCTGGAAGAGTTGATTTACCACTTCAAAGAAAAACATTTGAGTACGGACAGTTGTTTGAAAATTTTATTGTTAATGAAATCTATAGATTATTAAGTTATTCAGAAAAACAGTTTAAGCTTTCTTTTTTACGTGTATCTGAGACACAGGAAATCGATCTCATAGTTGAAAAAGCAGGTGGAGAGATCTTTTTATGTGAAATTAAGTCAACAGATAAAGTAGATGAAAGGCACACTCAAAGTTTAAAAACACTTTCTAAGGATTTTTCTAAACCAAAACTTAGGCTTATTTCTAATGATCAAGTAAAAAAACAAATAGGGGACGTCTTAGCTCTGCATTGGGAAGAAGCTATTGAGGAGATTTGTACTTAATGATGAATTTAAAACTTTATACACAGTTTGGTAACTTTATAAAGTTCTATAGATAGTATAAAGTTAAGGCAATTTCATTAACTATATCAAAAACTTATGATTTTCTTTTGTAGATTTAAGTGTTATGTTAATTAGGCTTTATAAGCAATTTTAAAATTAGCAGGCCTTATCACAAATGAAATATCTTATCTGCACATTTGTCATTTTTTTTATTAGTTTTAGTGCCTACGCAGATGATGTCTATAAGTGGGTAGATGAGCTGGGAGTTACTCATTATAGTTCCAGCCCTAATAATGAAAATGCAAAAGTTGCTAAGCTTCCTGAGATTAGTAGAGGTGATGTGCCAGTGCCAGGCAAACTTTTAAAGACATGTAAAAAGCATGGAGGAATTGATTGCGCTGCCGGCGCAGATAAGGATGGATCTGTAATTTGCTATGATGGATTTAAAGAAGCAGCTGCTAGGTTTACTATGAGTTGTAGCTCTCCAAAGCTACTTATATCAGATGTAAGCAAGGTTCAGGCTGATGGAACTTTTACAGTTTTTGTAAGAAATTCTCGCTCAGTTGCTGCTGAAGGAACAAAGGTGTTTTTTAAAAATAGTGGGCAGGAGCATCCAATGCTTGGCCCTTCAGAGATTGATGCTTTTGGAGTTGCAGAGTATTTATGGAAGGACGATCCAGGGATTCCAATTTTGGATCAACCTAAAGCTCAGAATATTAGAATTGCATGTTCTAATTGTGATGGCTAAGTTGATATTTTAATATCTTTAGCAGAGTGGAATTGCAGATGCCCAGCGAAATTAGTAGTTTAAAATTTTTATAAAAAAAGCTTTGAGATCTACTGTTCGATAATTTTTAGCTCTTCTCTAAATTGTTTAAATATTTCATTGAATTTATCTAAGTCAGTTTTTTTGCTGATTGAACAAATTGCAAAAAGATTACAGATGAATATGTTGAGTTTATCTATAGATATTTGAGCCGTGAATATATCTTGCTGATTAGGACTTAAAGTTTTTTTAGCGTAAATATTAAGTATACTATGAGATATTTGAACAAAAAAATCTGCAATCTCTCCCCAAGCCTTTGTTAATGGAGCATCAAACTCGCCCTTGAAAAGCATAATAAGATTGGCTAAGCCATAATATAAGGCGGACATGTCTTGAGCTTTTGAAGCTTTTATCCAGTTATCTAATGTGCGTATTTTTAGCATGTCTCCTAATTCAAATGAAATTTCTTTATTACAGCTTAAGCGATCTTTAAGCACGCTTAATGCAAATCTTGGAGTAGCTTCTCCTGGGCGTACTCTAGCCTGCTTAAAAGCAAGATTTGGCAACAAGACTTTTTCAGTGTCATATAATCTAATAACTTTTCTTCTCTTAACTTGCTGGATGAGCATATTCTCTGGATTATATTTACAAAGAAAAATTCCTTGAGCCTGTAAGGCTCTTACAGTTTTTACAATATCCAGCATAAAATGAGATATAAAGTTTATTAGTTCTGGAAACTGCTTTATGTAAGAAGTTAAATCTTCAGCATTCTCAATATGCTGAACTATTATGGCTATTCGATTATTATTGTCATTCTTATCTGTGAGAGTCTTTGCAACATATCTACAAGCTAAACTCATAACGGAACTTTTGCGTTTGTGCAAAATTGAACTTGGAGTAGCTTGATGGATGCTAGCCACCTGATTAGCAAATCTCAAGGCTTTTAGAGAAATGATGTTTCTATCACTTGTAAATTTATATACTGAAATTTCTCCAGCACTGAATGCAAATGGATGATTTGGGTTGTAATCCGTACTAGCTATTTTAAACCTTAAATCTGATAAATTATCGGGCTGCTTTTCATTTACTTTCTTGATTATTTTAAATCTTAAAAAGTCTTGACCAGTTTGAATAACTTCATTCTCAAAATCTAAATCTGGGTTATCAAATACTAGACTTTCTAATCTAGCCCTAAAGTTAGTTGGTGTCGTAGGCTTGTGTTTTTGAATGCTAAGTTGGTTTAACCAAATGTTGCTAGAACTTCTTGGCTCAAGAATTCTAAGCGCTGTATCTGGGTAATAGGAAAGATTAATATCTGGAATCTTAGATATGCATAAATCTAAAAATTCTTTTCCTATATCATAGCCTCGGCGAGTTTCAGCGTTATACACTCTTTTTAAGTGTACCCAGAGAAAGTGTTTAATTTTTCCTCGGCAGGCGCTTAAGGGATACGAAATTTGAATCAACTCATGTTCAAAGTCTAAGCAATCTGCTTCAGCAGCGAACCTCAATGCTTTTACAAAAACTGCTTCTTCATTTGCTTTAGCAGAATTACAAGGCCTTATTCTACCTATTAGATTGTCTACAATAGCTCTTGGAGTTGCTTGCAGAGTATTTGAGTTGCAAAAAACTTCGTTAATTGTAAGGTCTCTTTTACAAAAATATTCGTATTCGTCACAAAAATATCTAATTATATTTGATATTTTGCTTCTTAAAAGCTTACGGGCTTTAATTTCGTCTAAGTCTTTAAATTTTGTTTTGGAAGTAAATTGTTTTGTTACAATTGCTACTTCATCCGACATTATTTTTCTGGCAACATCAAAATTTTGTTGTGGTGAATGCACTCCTATGCAGATAACATCTTCATCGCGAACACGATCAAAGGCGAGTTCAATATTTAAAACTTCTGCTAAAGTATTACGAGCTCTACCTCCACTAAAATGATGTTGAGAACAAGTTAGTCTTGGAAGTTTTAAGTGCACAGGAATTTGAAATTCAAAAACTGGCAGATTTCTATGAGTTAAAATTCTAAAGTCGGGGTTTAAAAGTTTTACTGCTCTATGAATATCTTTAAATGCTGACGAATCAATAGAGATAGAATCTAGATCTTCAAGCTTCAGATCTTTTATTATTTCAACTGCAAGCTGACATGCATCATAAATTCTTGATTCTTTCTTAGGACTTGTGCTATCTGTATCTTGAAAAATCACTAAATTAGTTTATTAGAAGCTTGTACTTTACTCAAAACAAAAACCAAATAATTTTAAGTTATTAAAAATGCACAAAAATTTTTGTTAGTATTTACACAGGTCATTTAAAGGATTTTGGATTTTTTCAGAAAAAAATTTTATTTGAATAAAAAATTACTTAGTAGATAGTTTCACATCATGATTATTGCTTTAAACTTCTTACGTTTAGTGGGCAAATGCTTTAGTCCAATACTAAAATTATTAAGATTACTTGGTTTTTATAAAGATAAAAATCATGATCCGCGTGCAGCTTGGGCAAGAAAGTATCTAGCTTACAAATTTTTAAAAGGTGATGGCTTAGAAATTGGCGCTTTGCACAAGCCGCTTGCAGTTAGCCCTGGGGTGACAGTTAAATATGTTGATCGTCTAAGTGCTAAAGACTTACGAAATCAGTATCCTGAACTTAAGGATTTAAAAATTATCAATCCAGATATAGTTGAAAATGGTGAAACTTTAGCAAGTGTAGAGAATGAATCACAAGATTTTATTATTGCCAATCATTTTATTGAACATTGTGAGAATCCTGTTGGAACCTTGTTAAATCATTTAAGTAAACTAAGACCAAGTGGTATTTTGTTTTATGCATTGCCTCATCGTGATAACACCTTTGATGCAAACAGGCCTCTGACAAGTGTTGATCACTTGCTTCAGGATTATAAAGACAACGGAGTTTCATCTAGAGAAAATCATTTTAAAGAATTTGCTAAACTCACCAAAGGTCTTGATAGTAAAGAAGCTGAGCTTGAAGCTAAAAAACTAATGAATCAAAACTACAGTATTCATTTTCATGTTTGGACACCTGATAGTTTTAAAGTATTTTTGGATGCTATTAATTCTGAGTTTAAGCCATGCTTTGAAATTGTTGAATCACTAGTTTGGAAGTATGCTAAGTCTGAATTTTTAGTTGTTTTAAGAAAAATTTGAATTTTTATTATCCCTAGCAAAAACTGGTTTTATCGTTTTTTATTTTCTCTTTATAGTTACTCCTTTTTACTTGTACCCTGAATAAATTAAGTTTTTAGGCTAATTCATAAATTTAACACTTAGTTTTACTACATCTCATTGAAAAGATTGATAAAAATTCATTTACCAAGGTCTTAATTTGCGCTCCAAAAGAGCCGTCTTAATAATCTAAATAGAAAGAAGATAGAGAAAAGCCCCCTATCCCGTTTTTTGAGTTTTTTACATGTTATCCAAGTCTTTCATAGATAAGCTAATTCCTATACTGAAAAAGGATGCTAAGCGCGCACTCAAAATTTGCGTACCTGGGTTTAAGCGCCCTTATTATTGTGCATTTATTTTAAAAGACACTGAATGGTTTAACACTTGGGCAAGTAGTGGAAGTACATATCGCAAACGCAACGACAAAACTAGAAATGTTTACTGTGATATTAGAGTAGGCACTTACCGCTATGACCAAACAACTGAAGGTGGCTTATTTGATAATGATAAAGAGATAGAATCTTATCATTATGTTTCTGCACCAATAGATGACAAAGATTATGATGGCTTGCGTTTTGCTTTATGGAGACTAACTGAAGCAAAGGCTCGGGAAGCAATGGCTGACTTTAATCAAAAGCAAGCTGCACGAGTTTCAACAATTGATAAAAACAGTGCTTTTCCTTCTTTTCAAAAAGTAAAATCTTTAAAATTTAAGCGCTATGATCGAAAGGAATTTGTTGATCACGTCAAATGGGCTGGGTTCTGTAAACGAGCTTCTAAATGGTTATCAGACTTGCCTTATGTTTCTGGTAATTTTGTAGAGGTTGATACCTCACAAAGTACTAGGATTTTGGTTAATACTGAAAACACTGAAGTTGTTCAGCATGAACAAATTTTTTCTCTAATTGCCAATATTAGACACTTAGATAAAGAAGGTTCTTTTATTGAGCAAGATTTAGTTTTCAATTGCGGTTCGCAGCGAGAACTTCCTGACATGAGAAAATTTAAAAAACTGATGCTTAAAAAACATGCGCAAATGTTAGATTTAATGCGTGCAAAAAAGATAAATTCTTTTTCTGGACCTGTTTTATTATTTCCTCAGGCAGCCGGGCTTTTGTTTCATGAAGCAATAGGCCATCGATTAGAAGGCAATAGACTTCTTTCGTCAGGTGAAGGGCAAACTTTTAAAGGTAGCGAAGGAGAAAGAGTTATTAATTTGCCAGTAACAATGCGGGATAATCCTAAAATTAAAACCTTTCAAGGTACAAAGTGTATTGGATCTTATGACATCGATGATGAGGGTGTGCCGGCGCAGGAGGCTATGCTTGTTGAAGAAGGAATACTAAGGGGATTTTTA
>JAGRAS010000119.1 GCA_020434465.1 Bdellovibrionales bacterium
AAACCAATTCCATTTAAGCAATCAGATGTTAAATTTAAAGGACATGCGATTGAATTTAGGCTTTATGCTGAGTCTCCAGAAAAAAACTTTATGCCGGCGATAGGCAAGATAAGTAAACTAAATCGCCCAGAAGCTGACTTTATTCGTGAGGACTTTGCTCTAGAAGCAGGAGATGAAATAAGCCCTTTTTATGATGCCATGATTTCAAAGCTGATAATTAGAGCTAAAGATCGAACAGCATGTATTGAACAATCACTTAGTGCATTAAAAGATTATGAAATTGAGGGAGTAGAAACTAGTATTCCATTTCACAAATGGATTTTAGGAACATCAGAGTTTAAAGAAGGTGGTTTTGATATTGGTTTTGTAGAGAGAGAATTTAACCCAGAATGTCTAAAAGAACTTGCAGCTAGAGAGTTAAAGGACCCATCGCATATTCAGCATGAAAACGGTTTGGAGTTTATAGAGCAATTTCGTTTTTTCTCCCCAGAATTTAATTCACATTATGTTATTGAACTTATACATAGAAATGATGGAATTTTTGTTGCAATTCCAAAGTCTCAGGATGGAAAAATAGCGCCACCAAAAAATAGAAGAGCTTCAAACGGTAAAAACGCGGTATTAAAAGCTATTACTGAAGTATTAAATTCAAAACCACCACAAGAAATATTTAACTAAGTTTCTAAAAAATTGTATTTTGGCAAATCCTCTGAAATTAGGATTTCATTCTTTGACCAAGGGTTTTGAAACTTAATTACTGAGGCGTGTAAAATAAATTCCGGCAGATCTTGTTCCGGAAAAAGATTTGTTAACTTAGTACTAGAACCGTAGAGTTCATCGCCGCAAAGAGGGTGTCCTAAGAAACTGGCATGGGCTCTTACTTGATGTCTTGCACCAGTTGAAGTTAAAACTCGACAAATACTCGCATTTAAACTATCAATTTTTTTCAAGGCAAGAAAACTAGAATTAGTTAATACAGCCCTGTCTTTTTGTCTCGGTTTTTCTTGATATACTCTTACTTTCTTGGCTCTTCGGTTAGGATTTCCAAGGTAGGCAGAAATATTTTTTTTAGCATCAAATTCTCCATCTACAAAAATTATATACTCTTTATATATTTTCTTAGCTTTATAAACTTTTCGCATTTCTTCCCAAGCAAGCTGTGTTTTTGCCGCTAAAATTATTCCAGTTGAGTGAAAATCTAATCTGTTTAAAAGACCATGTTCGTATATATTGCCGCCAACAGATTTACATTTAGGATAAAATTTTGCAGCCATTAAAGCAGCGCTAGGCTCAGAGTCCGTTTTTCCAATTGAATGAAGTTTAGCTGGCTTTGAGAAAGCAAATAAATTTTCATCTTCAAATAGTATTTTAATGGTAGGTAAGACTCTCATTTTGTGAACTTTGCATTTTCTGTTTTAATGAGTCAATTTGCACTGTTAAACTTCTAGAGTTAGTTTGAAGCTTATCTTTTAAGTCGTTAATTCTGTTATTGTATTCATCTAAGGCCCAATTTTTATTAGAATTTGATTTTTTAATTGATGACTTTGTTAGGCTTGCTTCAACAAAGGACTTGGACAAAGAAGCTCTTGAAGAAATAAGTTCTTCAATTATGGGAATTTCTTTAACAGGAGGGTTTAGAACCTCAGTGGTTTTTACAATGCGTTTAAAAACTTCAGAGTTATTTATAAACAGTGCTTGGAGATTATTAACTTTGATTTTTGAAATATCAAAAATGAAGACTTCAGTAGCCATGAAAAAAGCTTCTTTTAGTTTTTCTTGTTCAATTAGAGCATCAATTTTATCAAATTTACTAGAGTGAATCTTTCTTAAGAAGGTTTGAAAAAAGTTTGTTTTTGAAATAGCAGAATAAATTATTTTACAAATGTAAAACAAAGATGCTAGCCCTATAAGAAGTAGACCAATCGGCGCTATTAGGCTAAGTGAGTTCATTTATTAAAGTTTAAAGTTTACTTAATCATTGTCTAACATTGAACTGAGTTAAGCAATATAAGTTACTCTTTAGCTAGCAAAACCTATTTAGCTTTGACACTGTTTTACAAGTGGTCTATTTATAATTTTCCTGTAAAGCTTTAATCTCCTCCAGGATGGAGTTTGTTTTATGAGCAATGAAAAAAATTTTACTTTAAGTGAGGTGCTTGAAAAGTTTTCTGAAGGCCCTACTACTGGTGTATTTACCGACGGAGGAGCAAGGCCAAACCCAGGGCCCGGAGGTTGGGGGCTTGTTTGGGTAAAAGATTCCGAAATTTTAAATCAAAAATATGGTAGCGATCCTGATACAACAAATAACAGGATGGAGTTAAAAGCGCTGATTGAGGCTTTGAAAATTTTAAAAGATCATACAGAAGAAATTACAGTTTTCACTGATAGTAATTTATGTGTGCAAACAATTAACCAATGGGCTGCTTCTTGGGAAAAACAAGGATGGAGAAGAAAAAGCGGCGCTATCAAAAACCTTGAGCTAGTACAAGAACTATATTCCCTATGCAAGTCCAAACCAAATGTTAAACTTCAATGGGTAAAAGCTCATAATGGTTGGTTATGGAATGAGTATGCTGATTCTTTAGCAAGCGCTTGGGTTAGAGAAGAGCTTTAAATTTTGGTTGCATAAAACTCAAATAGCTCTTTATTTAACACTTTAACATTATCACCATTTTCTTTATAGACCAATAGAATTGCACTATTATTTGAATTATCAAAAAAGTACCATTGATCACATAAGTTTTTATATAGTTTAAAAAAAAGAGAGATCTTTTATACCTTCTTTTTATTACATTATGAGGTATAAAATGCCCGCCTTCCAAAACTCTTTTATCTACTCTCTCAACAGAAATTTTGGGATTTTTGACTGCATTATAGCAGAGAGTAATATTATAATTAAGCATTTTTACTTTATTAATAAGAGACTCCCAGCTAGGTCCTGCCATTGTTGATTCAAACGCGATATCTTTATTTTCACTTATTGTTTTGTGCAAACGTTTAATTAAAAGCCGGCCAGCTTGAATATCTACTGATAAGTAGTTGTGTTGCCTAAGCCTTTCGCAATAACATCAGCATTTACAAAAGAGTTGATATTTTCAACAGATTTTAATACTAACGAACTTCTACTCGGTTACAACCATCTTTTACTGAGTAGGTCTTGCCACCAATATTTACTTTTATGTTTTTGCCGTAGTCGCAGCCGCGTTTTGAAAATCTAATTGTAGCGTCGTAACCATTGCTTGGGCCAGAGTCGCTGCCGGTGTCAGTTCTAACCTTGCCACCACTTTTGTAAACGATAGTTGCTTTTACACCGATCCCTCTTTGGTGTAGAATTACAAGTTTTCCGTTACTTTCTGAAACTGGTTTCCATAGAAATTGATTTGCAGCACTTCCTCCGCCAGAAAAATTACTTGAACTTTCATCTAGTTCTTGTAGTAGTTCTATTAGGTCGTTGATAGAAGTTTCGTCATCTTCATTATCTTCAATGGTAGCTTGTTGTTGAGCTGGGGTTTCTTCTAAAGCTTGATAACAAGTTTTAAGAAAGTCTCCGCCACAAACTGAATTACCATTATCTGCTATTGCGTATCCACCTTTTAGTAATGCTTCATTGAAACTTTCACCGTCTTCGCGTTTAACAAGCTGACCAATTCTTGCCTTTTCTCCCCCTTCAAGTTCTAGTTCGCAGTCATCGTCTGCTTTATAAAATAGAGCGAGTCTACCAAATTCTTGCTCTAACATTGCTCTACCTTCAAATTGTTTTGCTGCTGGAACCTCTCCTGCTTCAAGAGAATGAAATTTTACCAACATAGATTCACCGGTATTGTCGTTTCTAACAGAGGCAATATCGACACCGATTATTTGTTCAATAGTTACTGGCGTTCCATTTTCAGCTTTAACTGGATTAACAAGTTTCCCTTTTTGTACAATTCCGCAGTCACTAGTGATGTCTCTAACATCACCTTTGTTTAACTCAGGATTGCTGGGATCCTTTGTGCAGGCTGAAACACTGAAAACAGATGTTATAAGAACTAAATGGAGTAAAGTTAGTTTAAAATTCATGAAAAACCTTTAGTTTAAGAACCAGCAGGAAAACTAATACTCTGCGCCGATTTTATCTGGTCTAATATCTGATTTTCTTCTGTATTTGCTTCAGTTGAATGAAAAAAGCAAGTATTTACAAAAGCTTAGCTAGTTTAAAAACTTATCTAATTTAAAAAATGAGAGTTTATGAACCGGTTGAGGCCGACTTATAGCTTGCAGATCCATTAAAACGAATACAGCTAAAATCAGGAATAATGGTAACCAGCTCTTTGCCAACAATTTCATGCTTATCAAAAGCTTCAATGCATTTTCTTTCTAAACCTCGCATATTTTTAAGAGGGTCAGAGTCTCTAAAAAAATCTTGGTCTGGAGATGCAATTACACGTATTCCTGCACGAACAGCGGCAAGTACTCCGGAAGCAGAATTTTCAAATACTAGTGCACGACTTGAATCAACCTCAGCCTTGTGTAATGCAAGTACATAGCAATCAGGATTAGGTTTAGCATGTTGCATGGAATAAGCTTCTGGCTCATGACCATCTTTTAGCTCGTGTGCACTTAAAGGACGTGGATCTCTTGGAAAAAATCTTAATTTTGGATTAATACTTTCTTGTAAGTCAAAACGAGTTAAAACAGAATCTACAATTCTAAACGAACTTCCAGTTACAAGACCTTGTTGTATCCGATACATTTTTGCAAGATTTAATATGGTTTCAACGCCTGGACGAATTTTTCGAGGATTTGTGTCTAAAGCATCTGTGAAAAATCTATGCCTTATATCTAAAATATATCGGCAAAGTCTCATGCTAAAACTTGTATTTGTTTGTTTATCGATGTCCCTTCTTGATAAATTGTCTGTGATGTCATTTGGATAGCGATTTAATAAATTAGGCATTAAATCATTAATGTTTAGATCTTGTCCTATTAAATTGCTAATTTCTGGAAGTGCATGCAAGGCTAGCAGTCTATTTCTATCTATTCCTAATTCACGCCAATGTCTAAATGCATAACTAATAATAGTCATGGCAGAGTGAATTTCATTTACTCCCTTTGCCGTTTCTCTTAAAACACTTATTGCTTTTTCAGAAAATTGAATTTCAAATAATTCTTCTGCAGCTTTTAAATACGAAGCCATATGATGCTCTTCGGTTTCAACAATTGTTCCGTCAAAATCCCAAAGCATTAAATCAATATTATTTGGATCTATCTCAGTAGAGTTTACAACTAAGGACCTTCTATCAATTCTAAGAAGGTCTTGTGATCTGTTACCTGGTTTCGGTGTTGCTTGCTTAGCTTTATGTTCAGGTTTTTGGTACATCAAATACAAACTAATTCTAAAAGGTTACCCTATGTAATTATGTTAACAGTTAACCTTTAAATAACTTCAAACTAATCTTTTTATAACAAACCTAAAAATATCTGTAGGTTTTATAAGTTAGATAATATCTTTTTTAATATTCGATAGGCAAGCAATCAAGATTAGTACTAAAAAAAAGAACCTATGATTTTAGGGTGTTAGAACAATAAAGGTAGAAATACTTATCTTTGAATTAAGATAAAAGCATTGCTGCTCCAAAAACGCCAGCGGAGTCTCCAAGGGAGTGTTTAGCAATCTTGGTTTCTAGGCGGCCTTCATTAAAGGCATATTTAGCAATTTGGGCAGGAGTCTCAGAGTATAAAGCATCTAAATTGCTAACACCTCCACCTAACACTATTACATCAGGGTCCAGAATATTAATAACTACAGCTACTGCCTTACTAAAAAGACTAATTAGCCTATCTATAGTTTG
>JAGRAS010000011.1 GCA_020434465.1 Bdellovibrionales bacterium
ATTTGCTTAAAAATAGCATTCTTAAATTTAAATTCATTACTTGCTGAGGATACAAGTATAAAAATTGGTGCTCTCCTTTGCCAAACTGGAGTTTGTTCAGAATGGGGTGTAAACGCTTTAAATGGTGCAAAGTTAGCAGTAGAGGAAATAAATCAGAGCGGGGGCATAGATGGCAAAAAGTTAGAGCTTTTGATTGAAGATACAAGAGAGGAAAACTCTGCATTTGCAATATCAGCTTATAAGGCTCTTAGACTAAAAAAAATTAGTTACTTTATTGGTCCCTCATGGTCCGCTGCTGGTTTAGCAATAGCTCCTATTGTTTCAAAAGATCGCTCTGTAATAATGATTAGCCCATCTATTGGTGTGCCTGAATTTAATGAGACAGGCGACAATATATTCAGTCTTTGGCCTCATGATAGAATTAGCACAGAAAAATTAGCGGAATTCGCTTTTTCTAAAGGCTGGAAAAAGATTGGTATTCTAAGCAGCCAGCAGCCTTGGGAAAGCCAGCAAGGTCGAGTTTTTAAAGAAAAATTTCTGTCACTTGGAGGAGAGATAACAGCCCTTCTTGAGCCATTATCAGGAACTAGAGATTTAAAAATCGAAGTTTTAAAATTAGTTAACAGTAAACCTAATGCTATTTTTATCTCGAACTTCTCTTCAATGGATGTTGCTGCTCAGGAAATTTCCAAATTGAATTATACTGGAGAAAAAATATTAATTCTAGTTGATAAACAAAGGTTAGAGAATTCAAATGGAACTTTAGATGGTTCCTTTGTTGCAATGTACCCCGAGGCCTCAAATGAATTTAAACAAAAGTTTTTCAAAAAATTTGAATATGCGCCAACAAACTCAGCAGATACAGCTTATGACGCAGTCAAACTGCTTTACCATGCTTTGACTAATCAAAGTGGAAATTTAGATCTTCCTTTAAAAGAAATATTGTTAAAAACCAACTTAAATGGTGCTGCTGGATATGTAAATTTTGATAGTACAGGAGCAGTTGCAAAAAACCCAGTCTTGAATAGAGTTGAAAATCAAAACTTAGTAGAAGTTAATTGGAATTAGCTAAAAACAAAAGATTAAAGTTAATTTTTGCCGATATATATTGTTCTCCAAAAACTGCAATTTCTTTTGGCCAATTAATATCAAAATCTTTTGATTCGACTTGTGCAATAAAATTCAACCGACCAGGCTGAGAATTTTTTTGTATTGCATAAAAAACAGCAGCTTTTCTCTTACCTGAACCTATTAGATAGCCTGCTACTTTTAACTTATCAGTTCCAACTTTAGAAATATCAGTACTCTCAAATTGAAAGTTTGGATTATCTAAGGTGTTGGCAAGACTTGTAAGCGCAACCGTAGTGCTTATTGATTGATCACTTAGGGTAAATTTTGAAACGTTCAAACTTATATTGATTTTTAAGATTTTATTCAGATTTGGATCAAAAGTTAATTTACCAGTGTATTCTTGGAATCTTCCACCAGTTTGAATGATTGGTGAGCTAAAAATGAAGTCAACTCTTGAGTCATTTTGTGCTAGATTAAAATCTGTAACTTCAGTTCTTACTACTGGCTCTGCAAATAAAGGTGCTATAAATAGGGTAAAAATTTGCAAGAAAAAAATAACTAGTTTCATAGGAACTAATTTTTAACATTTATCTTAAAAAGGGCAATTTTAAAGAAATTAGGAGCCTAAGCCTAGTCTATCACTTAATTATGCGGCAAGGTATATACTCAACGAAGTATAGTTTTACCGGTTCAGATCTAAGCTCTTTAGATAAATAGGAAGTTATTTCAGATCCGCTAAATGTCGCTGACTATATTACGCTTTGAAAAATGCATTTTTAACTTTAGTGCAGTTTTCCAATCTTTTACACTTAATAAAAGGCCTTTTTTATCTTCACAAGAGAAATACTTTTCATTTAATAAGCTGATAAGCTCTTCCGAGATTTCATTTGAAAATTCAACTTTTACTGGGTTTGCAAAATCATATGCAGCTAAGTTTTGTTTTGTAGATGCATAATTATTCAGATCAACTCCACTGTCATTTGGCACTATTTGTATTTCTTGAACTCTTCGAGGTATTGATGTCTCTACAAGTGCTAAAGGCTCTCTCCGTGTAAGTGAAGGCATAACTAGACTATTATAATCTTGAAGGTTTTCATTTCTCTTAGTCGGTGACTCAGCTAAATTTCTCCTACTGCCAAATGATTGTTCGCTGGGAGTCTTACTCTTTAAGCGCTTAACATCAGTTTTACTTACTTGCTTAGATCTTAGCGGTGTTTGTTTATTGTCTGTTTCATGCTGAAGTTTTTTGTCTAAAAACTTTATGAACTTTCTTTTGAGGTTTGGTATATGAATTTTCCCGGGCTTTCTTCGCACCAGTACAGTATTAGTAGTTCCATCTTTAGATCGCTTAATAACTATTGGAAAATTAGCTAATAAGGCTGCTACCGCGACTGAATTAATACTAAGTGAGCATGCTACTGATTTATCTGATAATATTCTAATTCCTCTGATTTCATCTAAAAGTTTAGAACTTCTATTATAGTGCTCCTCTGTTGTCTGTGAATGGTCTATGTAGCCAATTTGCCTTAGTAAGTTTTTTAAATCATTTGATAGATTTACAGAAAGAGATTGGGTTTTTGTTTTTCCCTTAATATCAAAAGTAATATCTGAAAAAACTTCCTCAATTATCTTAGAAAGTTTTTTTGTATCAATACCAACGCCACCGAAAAGTGAAGGATTAAAATTTATGTCAATTGCAATCGTAAAGATTGATTTTCCCTTTGGGTCAATATATTTGAAGCGGGTAAAGTTTACAAAAAATACTGATTCGATCTCAGCATTTAGACAATACTCTTCAAGTCTTTCTTCTATTGTGGAGATATCAACTGCTGATCTAACTTCTGCTATTTGAGCGGGCATAAGACTCCAATTTCTTAGGCACAAAATATAAAAATGATTTATTTATGAAAAGCAAAAAAAATGCGATCCTATTAGTTTAGCAGAAAACTAATCTCTTGCTAATCAACAGTGAACACGAGCAAAGCTTGCTTTGAACTTCGCTTGAAAAAATTTTATCTTTTACTCTCTCGAGTTCTGTCACCAATACTTTCTTAACTACAAGGTTTTTAATCGCTATTCTCAGCTAAGAGCAAAACTTAGGCTAAATACCTCTTTTAAAAGCTAATTATTTGGTATAACTACGATTTAAGTAGTTCGACAGAAGCTTTTATTTAAGATAAGTTTCCTTTAGTATATAGATTTATTGATTTTTTTATGAAGACTAAAGAAATAAGAAAAGCGTTTTTAGAGTACTTTGCCTCAAAGGGTCATACAGTTGTGCCAAGCTCAGCTGTTGTTCCAGAAAACGATCCCACCATTCTTTTTACCAACGCTGGTATGAACCAGTTTAAAGACTGCTTTCTTGGCGCTGAGAAAAGGGACTATGTAAGAGCAGCAAGTTGTCAAAAATGTATAAGAATTTCTGGCAAGCATAATGACTTAGAAAATGTAGGTGTAACTGCACGCCATCATACTTTTTTTGAAATGTTGGGAAATTTTTCTTTTGGAGATTATTTTAAAGAAGATGCGATTAAGTTTGCTTGGGAGTTTGTTACTGATATTTTAAAACTAGATAAAAAAAGACTTTGGGCTACCGTGCATGTTAGCGATGATGAGGCTGAAGCGCTTTGGAAACAGCATTCAGAAATCCCACAAGATAAAATTTTGAGGCTAGATGAAGATAACTTTTGGGCAATGGGAGATACTGGCCCATGTGGCCCAAGTTCTGAAATTTTCTACTACTTAGGCGAAGATCTAAAAAAACAATCTAAAGAAGACTTTTTAAAAGATGATGGCACTTACATAGAAATTTGGAATTTAGTGTTCATGCAATACAACCGTAGCGAAGATGGCCTTAAAACTCCGCTGCCAATGCAGTCTGTTGATACTGGTGCTGGCCTTGAAAGAATAGCAGCAATAATGCAGGGTAAAAAATCCAACTGGGATAGTGACCTTTTAAGATCTATTATTGCAAAGGTAGAAAAAGTTTCTGAAAAAAAATACGATGGTAGTTCTTATAAAATCAGAGATCTACAAAAAGATACAGCTTATGCAACAGATGTAGCAATGCGTGTAATTGCAGATCATGCACGCATGGCTTGCTTTTCTTTAGCTGATGGCGTGATGCCAAGTAGTGATGGGCGGGGCTATGTTCTGCGCAGAGTTATTCGTCGAGCAATAAGGCATGGAAAAGTTCTAGAGTTTAAGGATCCATTTTTTGCAGGCATTTGCAATGAAGTAATTTCATTAATGGGAGATCACTACAAAGAATTAGTTGAAAAACGCGATCATATTCTAAAAGTTGCAGACGCTGAAGAAAAAAAATTCTATGAAACCTTAGATAGTGGCCTTGAAATCCTTAAAAAAGAAGCTAACATGGTAAAACCTGGAAAACTTTTTTCCGGAAAAACAGCTTTTACACTGCACGATACTTATGGTTTCCCATTAGATCTTACTCAAGATGCGCTTAAAGCATATTCATTAAGCGTAGATGTTGATGCATTCAATAAAGCAATGAGTGAACAAAAAGAAAGATCTAGAGATGATCGTAAATCACAAGGAATTTCTTATACTGCCCATAAAGTAAATGGGGATGCTACCAAGTTTTTAGGTTATTCTGAGATAAATGTTGAATCTAAACTTCAAGACATTCTGGGTATAGAGCAGCTTGAAAAAGAGCAAAGAAAAAAATTCCTAACTGGTGATAAGTTTGCATTGGTTTTTGAGGAGACTCCTTTTTATGCGGAGTCTGGAGGTCAAGTTTCAGACCTTGGGATTATTAATTTTAATGATGCCAAGTTGGAAGTCCTCGATGTTCAAAAAACTCCTGATGGGCATTTTGTTCATAGTGTGAATTTAGTTGATGGAGAGTTAGACAAATCTGCTTTAGGTAAAAAAGCAACTTTAGAAATTGATATAACTCGAAGAAATCTTATTAAGACTAACCACTCTGCAACTCACTTAGTTCACAGTGCTTTAAGGATGGTACTTGGCGATCATGTTAAACAAGCTGGTTCAAGAGTTGATGATAAGACTTTAAGATTTGACTACTCGCACTTTGAGCCAGTTAGTAATGAACAGCTTGATGAAATTCAAAGTATTGTAAATAAACAAATTAGATCAAATCATGAAGTACAAATTAAAGAAATGAAATTAGAGGACGCTAAGAAAATTGGTGCAATGGCGCTCTTCGGTGAAAAATATTCAGATATAGTAAGAGTAGTTGAAATTGGTCCGGACTCACTTGAGCTTTGCGGTGGAACTCATGTAGAGCGCAGTGGGGACATTGGTTTCTTGATGCTTGCAAATGAAGGTGGTATCTCTTCAGGTGTGCGCAGAATTGAATGCTGGTCTGGCTTGAATGCAAACCAAAACTTCTTACTTGAAAGAGCTCAAAATACTCAAATTGCTCAGATGCTTAAAGCTGGTGATAAGCTGCCTGAAAGAGTCGAAAAAATGCTGGCTAGAACGCGCGATCTAGAGAAAGAACTTGAAATTTTAAAATCGCGTCTCGCTTCTGCTGCAACCGGTGATTTAAGTCATAAAACCAGAATAAGTCCTAATGGAATCAAGGTGATAGCTGAAAAAGTAGAAGATGCAGATCCTAAAACTCTTAGAGATATGGTCGATAAATTAAAGAACCAATTAGGTACTGGAGTGGTTGCTTTAGCATCTAGTCAAAAGGGGAAAGGACTGATTGTTGCCGGAGTGACATCTAACCTTACAGACTCTTTAAATGCCGAAGTACTGGTTAAAGAAGTAGCTGCTGACTTAGGTGGAAAAGGCGGAGGCAGAGCTGATTTCGCCCAAGCAGGAGGTGTTGATCCTGCAAAACTTGGCAGTGCATTAGAGAAACTGTTTACTCTAGTTTCTTAATTAAAGGTTTTTCCAATAAGAATGGAAGCATCAGAAAAAAAGAACGAAAAAGCAAACGGCAAAAAAAACGGTGGTCCTACTGCTGAAACAGTCGAACGAAATTTTTCTGTTAGAGACGGAAAAATATTTCCATTACTTGTTGGTGAACAAGACTCAAATCTACAAGTTATTGAAAGATTATTAGACGTAACCATTGGACGTGGCAATGAGGGTTTGATTATCCGAGGTCAAGACGCTCAAGCAGATTTAGCCGTCGATTTGTTAGTTCAAATTTCAGAACTGCTTTCGCAGGGTGAAACTATCTGGCCAGGTGATATGGAGAGAGCGATTAAAATGCTTTCAAAAAATCGCAAAGCTCGCCTGGCAGATCTTTTTCGTGATCAAATTAGAGTTGCTGGACGTAAGCACAATATTGTTCCAAAAACTTTTGCTCAGAAGCGTTATATTGACGCGATTAATCTTCATGATCTGGTATTTGGTGTTGGACCTGCTGGAACAGGTAAAACATATTTGGCTATGGCAATGGCTGTACAAGCGCTTGTAAAAAAAGAAGTGAAAAGAGTTGTTCTTTGCCGTCCAGCAGTTGAAGCTGGTGAGAAACTAGGATTTTTACCAGGTGATATGGCTGAAAAGGTTAACCCCTATTTGAGACCATTATACGATGCATTACATGATATGGTTGAACCTGAACGTGCAGAAGAAATGGTAGAAAAAGGACAAATTGAGGTTGCGCCTCTTGCATTTATGCGTGGTAGAACTCTTTCAAACGCGTTTGTAATTTTAGATGAAGCCCAAAATACAACAGAAGTTCAAATGAAAATGCTATTAACACGGCTTGGAAGGAACTCTAAATGTGTAATAACAGGAGACGTAACTCAAATAGATCTACCTAGAGGGGTAAGATCTGGTATGATTCAAGCATTGAGAATATTAAATGATATTCCAGAAATTTCGATTTCGCATTTTTCAGAAGAGGATGTTATACGGCACCCGCTTGTTTCTTCAATCATTCAGGCCTATAGCAAGGCTGATGGAGGGGGAGAATCCTAATAAAACTTTTCACAAAATATAAATGAATTCTCAAAATCAAGAAAATAAAAAGAAAGGATCGCTAAAGTCTGCGCATGGTGTTTTGCTTGCATTAACCACAGCACTCGCTGCTGAAGCTTTTTTTAAGGGGATTGTTGATACCAACTCTTATTTTACTTCTATTGGTCGAGTATCAATTAGTTTTCTAACTTTATACACAATTCATCGCTTCTCTCTTGATAGTTTAAAATCTTATAAGCCGCGCTTACGTGATTTGATTTGCATTCATATTATGCTGATGCTTTCACTTGCGATTATTCTTTTTGGAAAATTGATTTCTTTTGGTCTTGCAACCTATGGTGAAAAAGCAAACTTTATACAAGGAGTAAGTGCAAGTTCTTTTGATTTTGGAATTCCATTCGCTGTTGGCGCACTAATTCTACAAGCCGTACTTGGCCTACATTACGGGTTAATCTTCACAATTAGCTTGGCTCTAATTTTCGGTATTTACTTTCCAGAGCAATTTTTGTTTGTACCGTATATAATAGCTGCCTCGATGGTCGCTTGCCTCAGTTTAAGCCGTTTTCGTTCAAGATCGGCTTATGTAAGAGCAGGTTTAAATATTACAATTATCTCTTTTCCATTTGCGCTTGCGTCACTAGCAGTTTCAAATCAACTTGTTACTGCTGATATTGGCGTACGATTAGTTGGATCTTTAGCAAGCGGTGCTATTTGCTCAATGATTGCTGCTGGATTCACACCAATTCTAGAATACATTGGTGGCTACGTTACCGATATGCGCTTGATTGAAATGGCAACGCTTGATCACCCACTACTTAAAGATTTAAGTGTTACTGCTCCAGGAACTTGGAATCACTCTATGGTTATCGGGATGATGGTTGAATCAGCTGCAGATGCAGTTGGTGCTAATCCAATTGTTGCGCGAGTAGGAGCCTATTTTCATGACATTGGTAAAACTAAGAAACCATTATATTTTGTTGAAAACCAGGGCGGTGAAAATAGGCATGATAAGCTAAGTACTTCAATGTCTGCATTAATCATACGCTCTCATGTAAAAGATGGAATTGAACTTGCTAAACAGCATAAGATCCCCCAAGTCATCGAAGATATGATTCCTCAACACCATGGAACATCCTTAATTGAGTATTTCTATAATAAAGCTAAAACAGAAGCCGAAGAAGCTGGGCAAAATCCAGAAGAAATAGATAAAAGTCTTTACTCTTATCCTGGACCTAAACCACAAACAAAAGAAGCTGGTATTTTAATGCTTGCAGATGGAATTGAAGCTGCTGCTCGAACTTTGAAAGAACCAACTCCTGATCGTATTCAGGGGCTAGTACAAAAAATGATTAATAAAGTTTTTAGAAGTGGTGAACTGAATGAGTGTGAATTAACTTTAAAAGACTTACATGAAATTGCAAAAAGTTTTACTCGTGTTTTAACAGGTATTTATCACCATAGAATCGCTTACGTGGAGCCAGCAGAAAAAGTTAAAGAGACAAAACCTGAAAGTGAGGAAGCAGAAACTAAACCCCCTACTGCTGAAAAGGAAAGTTCTAAAAAAACTAAAACAGAACAAGAAACAAAGGAAGAAAAAAAACCAGATCAAGATGATTTAAAACGTCTTGGAATGCAATAAAATTATTTGCTTATATAGAGAAAAAATTTAGTTTAAAATGCAAAATATCGAGTTATTCAAAGTCTACATAATCAATAAACTTGAAAATGAATTTCCAATTGATTTAGAAAATGTAGATTTGCTAGTGAAATTTTGCCTTAAGGAAATAAGCCTAGAAAACTTACCATCTAATGTCTCTGAAGTTTCTATTGTTTTTACAGATGATTTGGAGATTCAAAAATTAAACCTAACTTATCGATCTAAAGATTACCCTACTGATGTACTTTCATTTTCTCAAATTGAGGGTAGTAACTCAGTAAATGCTACGAGTTTAGGCGATATTATCATCTCGCTAGAAACGGCAAAAAAACAAGCACCGGAATTCGAAAATGATTTTAATTCTGAAATTAAACGTCTGCTTGTTCATGGACTATTACATTTACTTGGGTATGATCACGAAAACGTTTCAATAGAGCAAGCAAATAAAATGTTTGAACTAGAAAAATTTTTATTTGATAAGTTGAATACAACTAGACTTTTGCTTATATAAATCATGAATTTCTAGATGCTGACCCGGCAATACAGGAAGAGTAGCAAGCCAAGATACTTTTGTCCCTTCTGATCTCTGTTCAACTTTTAGACCAAGATAAACCTCCTCACCATCAAGAAACAATTTATAACGCTTAGGTATTACGTTTGAAACATCAAAGCTAAAATCAAAAGTGCTAGAAAACTCTAATAACTTGTTCTTTACCCTGAGTGTAACTTGGTGCTTTGGATCTTGGTCAAAAGAAGAATTGGGAATTGTGAATTCAAAACCACTTCTTGAACTACAATTAATTACCCTAGGAAAATCTTGTTTTTCTCTTAATCTAAATTCATATGTATTAAGAAAGGGGTCTCGGGAATCATTAACTTCAACTTTACCTCCCATGATACCAGGAAACCTTAGTTGCCAATGCTGAAGCTCCACTCCATTAACTATTCTTAATTTTGATCTAGCATTCACTAAATTAAGTTTTTCACCATTTAAATAACAGTTAATTAGTGATCTTTCCAAATTTGGATAAAGATCTTTTGGAAGCAGATGAACTAAAGACACTAAGTGACCATCCCAACGTATTGATAAAACTTCTTGTGAGCTTTTTTCAAAAAAAGTCGCTAGTGGTTTGTAAACTTTCAGTTTTTCACTTGGCTCTAGAATATGAACTTCATGCCAACCGCGCTTCGCGGTTTTTAAATCTTCTGGCTGATATGCATTAACATCTGGCATACACACATAGAGTAGATCACTAATTACTAAGTTAAAACTCATTTTCTGAGTAAATAAATGTTCATCTATTTACTTTTTAATTCAAGGATTTCGCTAAATTGCATTTCGAAGCAGCTTTCTTAAACCAATTAATGTTTAAAGTTAAATCCTTGAAAAAACTGCTTTTTTGTATAGAATAAGCATTTAAATCAAGAAGCAGGACTGTTAATTATGGATCAGCAACTTACACTTACAGAATTAGACTTTGAAACTGAAAGTCTTGAAAAACGTATTAATGCCTTAAAGGAGTTTCTTTGACATTTCGACAAAGAAAACCCGTTTAGCTGAAATTTCCAATTTAATTCTTCAAGACAATTTTTGGAGTGATTCCTCTAAGGCACAAAAGATCCAACAAGAAAGATCCGCACTAGAGAACTCTGTAGATGCTGTAAATAACATTGAAATGCTTTTTGCAGATTTTAAAACCGCTTTAGAACTGGCAGAGGATGAAAATGATTTTCTTAGTGAAGCTAATCAAAATTTTCATAAACTTCTTACTGAATTAAGCTCTCAAGAATTTTTATGCAAAATGAATGGTGAGTTTGATAAAAACAACGCACTACTTGAAATAAATTCTGGCGCAGGCGGCACCGAGTCTCAAGACTGGGCAGAAATGTTACTTAGAATGTATCTTCGCTGGGCTGAGCAAAGAGGTTTTAAAACTGAAGAATTGGATTATTTGCCAGGTGAAGGAGCTGGAATTAAAAGTGCAACGATTCTTATTGAAGGCGAATACGCTTATGGATTCCTAAGGGCAGAACAAGGGGTGCATAGGCTTGTTAGAATTTCCCCTTTTGATTCAAATGCAAGACGGCATACTTCTTTTGCTTCTGTTGCAGCAACTCCTGAACTTGATGACGATATTGAAATAGATATTGATGAAAATGATCTGCGAATAGATACTTATCGAGCTTCTGGTGCAGGTGGTCAACACGTAAATAAAACTGACTCTGCGGTTAGAATAACACATATTCCAACTAATGTTGTTGTTCAATGCCAAGCAGAGAGATCTCAGCATAAAAACAAAGCCAGATGTATGAAAATGTTAAAGGCTAAACTTTATGAGCTGATGCAAGAAGAAAAAGCTCAAGAACTAAACCAAATAAAAGGGGAAAAAAAGAAAATTGAATGGGGAAGTCAAATTAGATCATATGTAATGCACCCTTATCAAATGGTAAAAGATCTTAGAACTGATCATGAAACATCTGCTGTACATGCTGTCTTAGATGGTGATATTGATGGTTTTATTGAAGCTTATTTGCTAAGCGATGAGAATAAGTAGAAAAAAAGTTTTAACTAGTAAAATCGCTTAAATTAATAACATTACTGCCAGCTTCTTCAAGTGCCGCCATAAATGCAGCATGAACACTAGAAGCTGAGATTTCGATACCTCTAAATTCTAAATCCATAGTTGTACAAGCATCTTGAATGATACTACAATCGAAACCCAAGTCTAAAGCTGCTCTTGTGGTTGCATCTATGCACATATGACTCATAGCTCCACAAATAACTAGACTACTAATATTTAAATCTTCTAAGCATTTTTTTAAATCAGTTTCTAAAAACCCATTAGGGCTATTTTTAACAATTAGTTTTTCAGAAGCTAAGGGTTTTACTTTGTTATTAATCTCAACCCCTTCAGTACCTTCAATAAAGCAACCTGCATCAGAAGTTGGCTCGATATGTTTAATATGAATAACTGCTAAGTTTTTTTCACGAAAAAAGCTTAATAATGAGGCTGCTCTATCACTAACCTCATTTATATTAAATAAAGGGCAATTCCCATCTGGAAAGTATTCATTTTGAATATCAACTAATATTAATGCTTGTTTCATAGGTGAAGGATAGCAGTTTAATTTACTTAGTCAATTTATAATAATCTTTTAAGCGACAGCTTGTTGCTAGTTCCTTCAAAAACTTTGGCAAATTAGATTTAATTAGATTTAATTAGATTTAAGAATCAAAAAGTGATAAATTTTGCAGCATGTCTGAATACTTGATCTCAACAAACCCTGCAAAATCTTATGAAGAAATTGGAAGAATTCCTGTTTCTACGCTTGACCAAATTAAATCAGCTGTAGCTGCAGCGAGAAAAGCTTTGCCAAGTTGGAAAGCTCTAAGCACTGAAAAACGTGCTAGTTATATAAAGAAAATTGCGAATCTTTTAAGCTCTCAACTTGATGAGATAGCTGCTCTTCAAACTAAAGAAATGGGCAAGCCAATAAGTGAAAGTATTGGTGAATGTAAAGGAATTATTTACTGGTTAAATTGGCAAGCTGATAATGCGCCAAGGATTTTAGCACAAAGAGTCCTTGATAAAATGGATACTCATCAAACGGAACTGCATTTTGAGCCTTATGGAGTTGCTGCAGTAATCGCACCTTGGAATTATCCAAGTTATCAAATGTTTCTTGGAGTAACACAAGCACTCTTGGCAGGGAACACTGTCGTTTTTAAACATTCTGAAGAATGTTCACTCACTGCTGAATTAATTGCTTCTATTATTGCAGACTCAGAAGTTCCTTCTGGAGTTTTTAATATCATTTATGGTGGTGGTGAAGTTGGAAAGCAACTTTTAGATCAAGAAATTAATCTTATTCATTTTACTGGAAGTTCATTAGTTGGTGAACAAGTTTATAAAAAAGCTGCTGAAAAATTTATTCCCGTTGTACTAGAAATGGGAGGCTCTTCCCCAGCGATTGTTTACAAAGATGTAGACATTACAAAAGTTGCTAAATCTGTTTATGATGAACGTTTTAGTAATTGCGGGCAAATATGTTGCGCGCTAAAACGCTTAATTGTTCATGAGAGTATCTATGATGAACTTACAAATAAACTTAAAGAAGTTATTTCTAGTCAAGTTATAGGCGATCCTCTAGCTAAAGATACAACTTTAGGCCCTTTGGTTGCAAAAAGACAATTAATGCTTTTAGAAAAACAAGTTAAAGATGCCATAGATAAAGGAGCTGTTATAGAAACTGGAGGAGAAAGGCCAGATAATTTAGATGGGGCATTCTATAAACCAACATTACTAACAAATGTATCA
>JAGRAS010000120.1 GCA_020434465.1 Bdellovibrionales bacterium
TGATAAATATTTTGGGGATTTAATTTGGATGCTGATTTTAAATGTTCCATGGCTTGATAGCCAATAACTAAAGGGCCGTGATTCCAGACTTTTGAACCAGTTATCTGCTCATATTTTTTAACTATTTCTTCACTGTTTGCATCAGGGATCCAAAGGCCGCAGCCATTTGTTACATTATTAGACTTTAAAGTCTCTTTATCAGTTACTAAAAGTTCGTTAGTTATCAATGGAATGTTTATTTTTAGCTCTTTCATTTGTTTTAAACCCAGGTAGAGAGCGTCAGGTAAGATAGGTAGAAAGAGCAGGGCGTCAGCTTTGGAGTTTTTTAATTTAAGCAAGGTTGGTCTGAAATCATTTTCTCCCATCTGGAAAAATTCATTAAGAACAATAGAAAGATTGAGTTCTTTTGCGCGAGATAAAAACCCTTCTCGATTTATATTATTATAAGCACTTTCTTGCCCAATTATTGCAATTTTTTTTGCTCCAATTTTGTTAGCTAGATAATTTGCAAGTGTTTCGCCACCAATAAATGTATCTAGGCCAGCACTAAAAGCATATTCTCCCATTTCTTCAACTAGGTAATTGCTGTCCCACGCAATTAACATTGGAATTTTTTTACTATTAAAAATTGGAGCTAAAACTTCTGCGTCGTCTATTGCAAATACAATCCCAACATCTATTTTATCAATTTCGATAAGTTTTTTTGCTGTGCTAACAGCGCCTCTGCCATTTAGAGTGCCAATGTCTTCAATTATAATTTCAAAATTTTCATCACTAGCAATTTCAACTCCTTTTGCAAGAGGCTCTCCATATACTGCATAGCCGCCTGTTAAGGATGATAGAACGCCAACTTTAATTTTTTCTGCAAAGGATTCGAGTGGGACAAAAACCAGAATCAAAATAAATAAAATCTTTCTTGTCATAAGCAAACAACAAACAACACTCAGCAAACTCTGAGGCTAAAGTCCTGTGAGTGCAAAATTTAAGATCTAACCAAGATTCCAGACAATATTTGCTGAAACAATATTAACCTCAGCGTCCCAATCGCCAACAAATATGTCGCCAGTTGAGCCAGCTGTGGAAGAGCTGCCGTCTTTAACAAAGATATGAGCGTAGCTTAAGTTTGCAGATAAATCTTCAGTTAATTTATAACCAAGACCCATTGCTAGCCAATTTCTATCATTCCCAGGAATTCTTGGGGTTCTATGAGCGTCATCTGGAATTGGAGATTCATCAAAACTCCAACCTGCTCTAAGAACTAAGTCATCAGTTGCTTGATAGAGAGCGCCTAAAGCAAATCGCCAAGTATTTTCCCAATTTTCTTCTGTTACGCTATCAGCTTGACCACTTGCAAATTTAACTCTTAGCTCGTCAAATCTTGACCAGCGCGTCCACTCTGTTTCAGCTAAAATAGCAAAATCATCTGTTAGCCAATGTCTCCATCCAGCAGAAATAGCTTCTGGCAAAGTTACGCCTGCTGTTACATTTGTATCAGTAAAAGAACCTGTTGAAGTTAATGCTAAAGCATTTGTTGGAACAGTAAATTTAGCATCACCTTTTAAATCCGCACTTGCTTTACTTCTCCATGAAACACCAAGGCTATTTTTGTTGTTATCTCCGTAGCGATAATTACCGCCTAAAGTAAAGCCAGTTGCCCAATCGTCTCCTTCAACTCTGGCGTGCCCATCAGCAGCTTGAGGTAAAAGCCCCAATGAACTTGCAGTTGGTAAGCCAAGTGTAGAAGCACCAACTGAACCAAAATCAACTGCATTTGTTAGAGTAGCATCTATATACATAACTCTAAGACCAGCACCGACAGAGAAATTATCTGTTAGTTCATAAGCTAAGGCAGGGTTTAGGTTAACAACAGTTAATTCAGATTTTAAAGCTTGGTATCTACCAACCCAGCCAGCATCGTGATTTGTTTCTAATCCAAAAGGAGAGTTAATTCCAAAACCAAAAGTTAATTTTTCATTGATCGGATGGATTGCATAAATATTTGGAATAAAAAATGTTCCTCCTGCATCTCCTCCGTTTGATCCAGCGACTGCAGATCCCCCAAGAGCAGGAACTAAGCTTGAGCCAGTATTTGTAAAGTCTGCTGAGGTTGAAACAACATGGCCACTGAAAGAAAATTGAGTACCTTCAATTGCAGACATTGCTGCTGGGTTATAAAAAATACTGCTGCCATCTCCAAAACCAGCAGTAGCTCCAGCAAAAGCTGATCCAACTCCCTCTGCACTTTGTTCTTGAAGAGCAAAGCCTCCGGCATAAACAATTTGCGATCCAATAAAAACAGAAACAAACAGTGCGCTTATGAATTTTAGCATATCGACAATCCTCCGGATATGAATGTAGAAATCCTAATAAAAAGCTGCTTAGATTCCAATTTAAATTTATAAAACAATGTTTTGTAGTAATGTAAAAAATTATTCCATTGTCAGCTTTTACATAAAAAATTTGCTAATTCTTTTTGAAACTCGTTATAACTCATTCCACTATTTATATGCCTCTTATTAATTTTGCCGGAGGCAAATAGCCTGTGAGTTTGTTTTAAATTTTAAACGCAATGTTGGGAGAAGAAATGCAAAAAGGAATTTTACTTTTCTTTAGCGTCCTTCAAGTTTGTCTGTTTAGTGAGTTAGTAATTGCTCAAGACTTTTTGGAAGATGTAAATGGCGATGGCATAGTTTCACATGTCGCTATTGGGGATAGTCTTACCTATGGTGTGGGTGATGGTACAAGCATTGGAGATTTTGTTGAAGAGGTGCCATTAACAGACGGAAGATCTGGTTATACAAGTCGTGTTGAATCATTAACAGGAATAGATATTCAGAATAGAGGTATTCCTGGAGAAAGGTTGATAACTGAAGGTGTATATAGTGCTCCTGGTTTAATTAACTCTTCTTCTGTAGATGGTGTATTTATAATGTATGGAACTAATGACGCGATTTTTCAAGAAGATAGAAGTGACTACAGACGATCACTACAAAGAGTAATTAATGTTGCTAAAGCAAATGGAAAGAGGATTTTATTAATTACTCTTCCGCCTCCATGCTGTAATCACGAAGGAGTAGATCTTTTTACCAACTCATATAATTCCGCAATTCAAACTTTAAGCTCTGCAAATGAAGTACCAATTGCAGATGTTGCCGGGGCATGGGCAACAACATGTAATAATCGTGGTGAGTGTGAGTTATATAATTTGCCTGAGGGCTTACACCCAAATGAAAGTGGATACGATGTGCTATCTCAAATGGTTGTTGGTGCAATGTATGGTGTAAATCTTTTGGCAGAAGGGGGAGCTGCTGAACTAGAAGCAATGCTTGAGCTTCCTGAAGGAACAATTATTGTAAAGGCGGCAGGATGAAATTTATAAAATTATTTACTTTAGCAATCTCATTGGTTTCTTTATTCGCATGTGGCGGCGGTGGTGGGGGAGGCTCTTCCACTCAAGGCGTAAGAATCCTTCATGGTGCAATTGAGTTAAGCCAAATTGATGCAATTTCTTCTTTAAGTGAGACCGGTGAAGCTTTTACGACTGCAAATTTTGGAGATTCTAGTTCATATCAAGCGGTTCCATTTGAGGAACAAAGCTTTAGAATTGTAACTCATAATAATAGTGGAGATACAATTTCTAGCGTGAGCGGAACTATAGAAAACAGACATACAATTATGCTTTACGGCACAGAGGGAACTACTGGCAATAAGATTGCATTTTTTAATGATGAACCAGGAGATTTTGTTAGTGGGTCTGCAAAAGTTAGGCTTTTAAATGGTGTGGCTGCAGCTGCTGCATTAGATATCTTAATTGACGGCTCTTCGATAAGCAGTGGGGTTTCATTTGGATCGGCATCAGAATATTTAGATGTTAGTGCAGGAGTACATACTCTTTTAGTTAGAAGATCAGCAGATCATGCAACTGTATTTTCAGGAAGTCTAACTTTTGAGGAATCTAGGGCATATACTATGTTTACAGGTGGTGAAGCAGGATATTTTGCTTTTGGCCGTTTTCTTGTTGATCAGTAATTATTGAGAACTTAGTTTAAAGTTTTTTTATTTGAAAAATAAAATTAAACTATAGCTCTAGCAATTAAAACTTAATGCCAGGACTTTTTTCGTAAAACTCTCTTCAGTGACAGCCAGTAACAATATCCCTCTTGGTCTGATGCCTTTGAGCTAACAAGAGTTATTAGCTATGACGATGGGACGATAATTTATAGCTAAATATTTCTAATCTTTATTTCTACCAAATCCAATTTTTCTTTTTATTGGAATTTTTGAAGGATTCATAATCTCTCTTATTGCTTCGAAAACAACTTTGAACTGCGAGTCATATTTTTTCTCTAGATCATTTACTTGTCTAGCAAGTTCCTCATTAGATGAGATCATTTTTCTTAATCGAACAAAAGCTCGCATTATTTCAATATTTACTAGAACAGCTTTCTTACTTCTCAACACGCTCGAAAGCATGGCAATCCCTTGTTCCGTGAAGGCATATGGTTTTGTTCGTCTCCCTCCTTGGCTCTTTGAGATCACAAATTGTGATCTCAAAGCTCCAACTTCCTGATTTGACAGCTGAAACATGAAATCTTCAGGAAATCTGTCAGTATTTCTCTTCACTGCTTGGACAAGAGATCTTGTATCAACCTCATAGAGTTGAGATAGATCTTCATCCAACATTACCTTTTGATCTCGGATGTTATAGATAAAGTTATCTATTTGTTTAAGTATTTTTGAAGTCATAAAACTTACCTATTACTTTTTTATTCGAGATTTTTAATGATAAATTGCTTTTTTAGTTTAGAAGAGGAATTACCTCTACATTCTAGAAAGGTTGGATTAATCAGTCTTGGACGTAGTCCAAGTCGAGCGGTAGGGAATAAATATACACCTCGCATAAAAACGAACTACAAATACAGTTCTTTTTGTCTATTATACGCCTGGTACATACTCAACAAAGTATGGTTTTGTCGGTTCAGATCTAAGCTCTTTGGGTAAATAGGATTTATCTCAGATCCGCCAAAGCTAAATCCGTCCACCTTCGCCAAGGCTACGGGGGACAAGTATCGGATTTACCTGTTTTTCGCCCGAGTTTACTTATTGCTGGCAAATCTGCTTTCTAATCTTTCAGTGCAGCTATCATTGAAATTTCAACTAAGACATCTCTTGGGAGTCTTGAAACTTCAACTGTTTGTCTTGCAGGACAAACTCCTCCTAATTAATCACCATAGATTGTATTTACAGTTTGAAAATCGTTCATATCTGAAAGAAAAATTTCAGCACGAACAACATCTTTAAATCCTAGTTCAAGACGGCTTAGAACAGCCCTAAGGTTAGTCATAACTTGCTTGGTCTGAGCTTCTATTCCTTCTGCAACTTCTCCTGTTTTAGGATTAATTGCTATTTGACCAGAAAGAAAAGCAAATCCACCAGCAACAGTTGCTTGAGAATAAGGTCCAATTGCTTCTGGTGCTTCTGCATCAGTGATATATTTAACCATATTGTCCTCCTAATTTATCTTTACAGGAATCACCTTTCAAAATCATACCAAACCTTATTGGCAGCTTCCTGATTATGACCTTTAAAAATTGCTAAAATAAGTTTTGGATTTTTAAAGAAAAACCAGTCTCCAAACTTATCAAATTTTCGAGTGGATGTAATGATATATGATTTAAATAACATTGCAAACTTTAAACCTTTGGCTTTGCCATATGCCTTTAAACGCCTTGCAAAGTCAACATCCTCAAGAGTAATTAATTCTTCATTAAAACCTGAAATTGCTTCAAAGTCTT